>JBDHKE010000031.1:0-33772 GCA_039586555.1 Gemmatimonadota bacterium
CCTGCGAAAGCCTTTACGCGACCGCCTCCCACGTACTGCTTTGCGGAGAGCGCCAGGCTCAGATCTCGGAGCGAAAAGGTACCCAGCGTGACCTCGACGGACTGCCTGCCCCACTGATACTCCGCCGTGAGGCCGAGGAAACCGGTTCCCCCCAAGGTTACGCCGAAGCGCACTCGCTCAGGATCATCTTCCTGCGCGTGCAGATCTTTGGGGGAAAAACCAGGGAATGCCACCGGCATGGCAGGGAAGCCCACCAGGGCGAGCGACACCAGGATCAGGACGACGTGGGTCCTGCTTGTCATGGCGGACCGGCATACCATCGATTCAGTGCGTCCGGAATCCGGACACGTTGCCCGGGAGTAGGTCATCGAGCAGAATCCGGATCATGAGCGACCGTAGTATAGGATCGTGGGAGGAGCGGGTCCATCCATGAATCCGGAGTCCGGCGTCACCGAAGCCTGGAGCCCTGTCGGGTGATCACCATGCGAGCCTCGAATCGAGCAGTACCTGGGCGGGCGTCCATGTCTGCAGGTGTCGTGGTCGTCCTGACCCTCTTGGGGGCGTGTGACACACCGGACCGTCCGGCGCGTCTGCCGGACCGACTGCCTGGAGCCGTGACGACCATGCTGGCCCCGGACTCGCTACGGGTCTTGGAGGTGGGAGAGGGGGTGACGTATCGGTACGTCTGGACGTCCCGGGGGCCCTGGGCGGTACACCTCCTCGAGGTGGATCTGAGCCGCTGTGAAATCGGTCTGGGGGTCGTGTCGGCCTGGACACCCCCTACCGGGGCCCGAGCCCGGGTGACCGAAATGCTGTCAGCGGACGAGAGGGCGGTGGCCGGTGTGAACGGGGATTTCTTCACCGTCGAGGGGCGACCCGTCGGGGTGGAGGTGGTGAAGGGCGAGGTGCGTCGCCGGAGCTCCCGTCCCGCCCTCGCGTGGCAGGCGGGCAAGCCCCCCTGGATTGGAGTTCCCGAAGTATGGGGGGAAAGCGCACTGCAGCTGGGGTGGGCGGTACACGGCGCCGAGCCTGACGGCGTTACGGAGGCGGTGGGTGGCTTCCCGGAGCTCCTGGACGGGGGAAGACGGGTCGGAGATCTGGAGGTGACGGCCCGCCCGGCATTCGCTGCCTCGCGACATCCCCGCACGGCTGTAGGGTACCGGGGGTCGTCGGCAACCGGGTGGCTCGTCGTTGTGGATGGGAGACAGGAGGGATACTCGGAGGGGATGACCCTTCCCGAGCTCACCGAGCTCCTCGAGGCCCTGGGGACGTCAGAGGCCCTGAATCTGGATGGGGGAGGCTCCTCGGTGATGGTGCTCAGAGGCCGGGCCGCCAGCCGACCCTCGGATACCGAAGGGGAGCGGCCCGTCGTGAACGGACTCGTCGTCCGGCGCGACTTCAAGTACTGCCAAGCGCCATTTCAGAGGGGCCCCTGAACATCACTCCGGGGTCACGATCGCCCCGTCCAGATCACGATGAGGCCGCAGGCGCTGTGGACCTCGGAAAACCTCGCGGGCAGCTCCGCCGGGGATGCGTAGACCTCGATTCCCATGATGTCCATGGGATGAACGAGTTCGTCGACCAGCGCCGGTACCCCACCCGGGTTCATCTCGATTCCGTCCATGATCAGCCTGGGATGGCAGATCTCCAAACCGTCCTCGCCACCCCTCCGTTCTGCTGATCGGAACCAGACCAGGTTTCCGTGGTCCGTCTCCGCAACGCGCAGGCCCGGGAGCACCCGCAACAAGTTCGTTATTCTGTCGGCGCTCCGCTTCCGGATCTCGTCCCGGGCGAAGAAATGAGCGGGGGTGTGCTCCGCGCGCTCGTAGAAGCCCACCGTCTCCAGCAGTTGGACCTTCGCCTCCGCAAGGACGCTGAGGGGATCCACCTCCAGGGGCTGGGTGGCCAAACGGAACTCTACCTCCACGAGATCTCCGGCACCCACGGATACGGGCCCACCCCTCCGGGAGAGGAAGCCCTCTCGCGCCGCCTGCAGGAAATAGTGGCCACCGCTTGGCGCGAGCAGCCGGAAGCGGCCAGTGGAATCGCTCGTGGCCACGTCCAGGCGCTCGCCGCCATCGCGCTCCAGGACCACGGAACCATCCACGATGGGGCGATCGGTCCCGGCTTCCAGAAGGAATCCCCGAACGGTCTGACCGTGTGTGGCGAGCCCCTCGAGTGTCTCCGACCGGGCGTCCAGGATCCTTCCCGCCACTCTTCCCGACTCACGCTGGCCGGTGTTCTCGGGGCATCCGACTGCCGAGATCGATGCAAAGGACGGCACCGCGAGACTGGCCCGGGATTCGGTTCCCGGTATCAGTTCCACCACGGGAGAGGGTGGGAAGACCTGCAACGTATCCAACCGGGGATGGACGAATCCCACGTGGAAGATTCCCGCCGGCAGACCCGTCATTCGGAAGCGGCCGTCGCTATCAGTGCGGGTGAGATGAGAGGTGCCCGAAAGGTAGACCTCTGCGCCTTCCAGGGGCCTGGACCGGGTGGAGTCGAAGACGGATCCTGAGAGGACCGCCCCGCCGACAGATCCGACTCCGCCCTCGAATGAGTGGATGCCGACGACTTCCCCTCCTTCCTCACGGACATTCACCAGAGACTCGCCATCGTAGCGTCCCCTCCTCCACGCGGAGACCTGCCTCACGACTTGAGGCGCTCGAATTCGCCACCGCCGGATGATCCACGCCCCGACCGGAAGACGTTCGAATTCGATTTGACCGCCGATGTTCCGGTAATCCACATCCCAGGGAAGCGCAGTGTACCGGTACTCGACCTGCCTGAGCTCGCCGGACCCACGGTCCAGCCAGAAGACGCCTTCGACGTCTGGGGCCCGGCGCCTGCGCACCGGCTCGAAGGAGAGCCCGACAAGCTCGGGCCGATCCGGGTCTGCCCGAAGTCGAAAGCAGTGTCCATCCAGGAACGTGTGGGAGAGAAGGACCTCGGCGTCCGGCGCGTAGAAGTCCCAGGAGCCGTCGTCGAGCTCGCGGGCATATCCGTCCCGCGCCAACCGATCAGCGGGAAGACTCCGAATCGGATTCTGCGTCACGAGAGACCGGATCTGGCGCTCTTCCGAGCGGATCTTGAGGGTGCTGGGGTGAAGGTCCCTGGTGAAGTGCGCGACGTCGTATCGAAAAAGACCTCGCTCTCTTGTCCAGGAAGCCGCGTCCAGGGCCTTGCGAGCCTCCTCCCAGACCCGGGCGGATTGCAGCCCCTCCTCGGGGCGAATCACGCAACGCCGCTCGCCCTCCACCCGAACCTCACTCAGGAGGATGGGCCGCTCCACCGCCTGGAAGGTATACGCGACGGTTGCCCCAGGGCCCACGCGGAGACGGGGCGAGATCACGCTCGCATATCCAATGCGTTCCGCTTGAAGCCGGAAGGAACCGGCCCGCGGCAGAAAGATCGTGAACTCACCCTCTTCGTCGGTGAGATCGCCGGCCACCCGCCCTCCATCGCCGGCGTATGCCCAGATCAGGGCCCCTTCCACAGGAGCCCCGGACCCGGCCTCGACGAAGTGCCCACGGATCATCTGTGCACGGAGCGGGGTCGCCAGAAGAAAGAGGGAAGCGAGGAGCGCGGAGGCCCGCGTGGTGCCGATAGGCACTCTCCTTCTCATTTCCGAAACCGTCCTCTTTCCCGCAACTCGCCTGACGGGAGCACGGGGGGTGGGGAGGGCGATCACGGGCTTGCTCGCTTCGTGGGCTGGAAAGGTAGCGGTAGGAGCGGTCCAGGCTGCGGACCGGCTCCCGAGGCGGTGGAAGCCCTTCAGCTCCGTGGACGGCGCGGCACCCTGGTTGCCCGTACCGCCTATCCTAAACCCATCTGCGCAGGGTCGATCCCGAGCCACTCACAGGCCTCCTCCGCCGAACGGAACACCCTGAAGTCGTGGTCCACCTCCGAATGCGCCGCGGCCTGCAGCAACCGGTGCATCCCGAAGCTGTAGTCGTCCGCCACCAGGATGGCCACCCTTGGCCTCCCGAATGCCGCTTGGTTCATGCGGACGAGGTCGACCTGGGGTCCCACGTCTTCGGGAGTGGCCTTCATCCGGGCCTTCCTGCGGTCGACCAGAATCCTGGCGTTCGGTTTCAGGCGAGGGTCTCGAACCGTCTCCTCGACGGCCCGGATCTCCTCTTCAGACGAGATCACGCCTGTGAAGGTGACGACGAGCAAGTTCAGCTCTTCGTCGAACTCTTGTCGGAAGCTCATCAGACGGGCCAGCTTTCACCGTTCCAGCACATTTCCCAGAAGAGCCATTCATACCGGCTTGAAAGAACGAAGATCTCCGTGAGCCTCGCCTTCTTCTCGGCCGAGCAGTCTTCCGCCTGCCGATCGAGCTCCCTCTTCAACCACTCGTTTGCCTCGGCGAACTGGGCCGAGGCGTACTGAGCGATCCAATCCGCATATCGCTGGTCATCGGGCAGTGTCGATGCCGAGAGACTTCTGGCAATGTAGACGTAGCCCCAGGCGCAGGGAAGGAGCGCGGCCAGGAGTTCTGCCATATCTCCCGCGGCGGCGGTCCGCACCAGGAAATCGGTGTAGGCTCGCGTCGTCGGCCACATGGGCTCGAGCTCGAGGTCCTCGGGCGTCAGGCCGAACCGCTTGGCGTACTGGCGATGAAGCTCCATCTCGGTGTTGAGCGTGAGGTTGAGCACCGTCGCGTACCAGCCCATGGACTCGAGACGCTCGGCCTTGGCGACGGCCCAGGCGAACACCCGCGCGAACTCCTTCAGGTACCCGTAGTCCTGAAGAACCCAACGCCTGAAGCGTTCCTCCTCCAGGCTGCCGTCTCCCAACCCCCTCACGAACGGGTGGTCGAGCTGGGCGTCCCAGATCGGCTTGGCGGCTTGATAGAGATGGTCGGTAAAGCTCATCGTTCCGTGTCCTCCATTCCGGGCCACCCCTCGCCCATCGCAGCCATCTCCCAGAAGGCAATCTCGTATCGAACGGTCAATTCGAAGAGATCGGACATGCGTTCCAGTTCCCGCGGGCCGGCTCCCGCGGCGAGAGCATCCAGCTCGCCCGCGAGATAGCTCACGTAGGCCGCAAACTCCTCCCCGGCCCAGTTCTCGACGAAGGGATACCAGGGTGATGTGGTAGAGAGACCCTCTTTCACCACCAGCCACGAGTCATGATATGCCTTCTCGGCTGCGTACAGGACCGCGTAGGCCTCCGCGTAGGAATGTCGGTAGGCCGTTGCCAGCAGGAACTGGATGTACGCGTGGCAGGTCAGGGAAGGAGGCGCGCCTCGGAGATCCACTCCCACAGCCTTGGCTCGTTCTTCGAAGAGGGTCAACTCCTTCTCCAAGGCGGAGATTACGTTAGCCAGAGGCCCCCAATGCTCTCGGGGGGCGCGGGGGATCAGCGCCGCGATGAAGGGAATGGCCGCTTCCACGAAGAGGTAGTCCTGGCGCATCCAGGTGGCGAAGGTCTGATCCGGAATCCTCCCATCCCGAGTTTCGATCAGGAAACGGTGTGAGAGCATACGATCCCAAAGGGGGCGGAGCCGCTCGATCTGGCCAGCTGTGAAGCTCATTCTGAATTCCCGTCTGATAAGGAATGCTGCGAGGTCCGAAGAGGGTTACCCACCAAAGTCCGCCGAGATGCCCACGTAGTAGGCTCGTCCCGGACCGGGCTCGAAGAAGCGTCCACCGAAGGCGTTTACCACCACCGAGGCGTTGTACGTCTCGCCCGTCAGGTTCGTGATCCCCAGGAATGGCCGCACTCCGGCCCACCCCACGGGAAGACGCTCCATACCGAGCCTGAGGTCTGCCAGCCAGTGAGAGGGGGACGAAGCCGTGTTCAAGTCGTTCACGGGCATGGCGTCCACGTACTGGACCCGCAGCTCGACAGATCCTCTCTTCTCGCTGGCGCGTGAGATCACCTCCAGACGGTGGGGTGCGAGCCCCGGGATCCGATTGCCGCCCAGGTCCTGGCCGTCGACCTCGAAATCGCGAGAGGTGGCGTCCACGAACGTGTACGCGATCTGCGTCCTCAGCCAGGGCCGAGGCTGGATGGAAAGGGTGGCTTCCAGTCCCCGTCGCCGAGACGTTCCGGCATTTCGAAAGAAGCGACGCCCAGGCTCGTCCGGAACCTCGAAAGGCACCAGCTCGTCGTCCAGATCCATCGAGAAGGCCGCAACCTCATAGGTGCTCTCTCCCCTGAAGCCTCGAAGTCCCAGCTCCAAGCCGACCCCGGTCTGCGGCTCCAGCTCGGGGTTGAACCCCCCCGGGCCCTGCGGACGGTTCACCAGCTCCGTTGTCGTCGGCGTCTCGAAGGAAGTCGCCACGTTCCCGAAGGCCGAGAGATTCTCTCCCAGTTGGAGGTGGAGTCCGAACGTGGGGCTGAGGGCGTCCATCGTGCGGCTACCGGAGTCGTCTGGATCGCCCTCGAGGAAGCGATCCTCCACCTGAAACCGGAATCGGTCATAGCGCAGGCCCCCGGCGAGGCGCAGTCGGGAGCCCAGCGGGAGGTTGCCCTGGACGAAGAGACCAACGGTTCGAACCCGCTCCTGCTGGTCCAGGAAGAGCTCACCGGCCATCCCTCCCACGTTTTCGTAGTTGCGTCGATCGTCCTTCTGAAGCTCCACGTCGATCCCGGTGGCCCAGCCCACGGGATGAGTCGCCCCGGATCCCCTGCCCAGCACCGCGCGCAGGCCGCTCGCCCGGCGATCGAGATCGATGACGGCGGAGGGGATGGGATTGTCGGTGGAACGGAGGATTCCGTACAGCGTGAGCTCGGTTTCAATGGCGCTGAAGCTGCCGACCCAGGAAAGGCCTACTTGCCCCTGCAGCACTTCCTTGGCCGTCCGTTGACGCACGTTGAACTCGAAGGCTCGGCGATCACCGATGGAAAGCAGAGAATCGGAGAGGGAGCCGGGATTCTCGGCGTCCAAGTCCACCGCGTTGAGCGTGACATCCAGGCGTCCCCCGAGCATGGGCGTGGAGAAGCGCCCGTTCAGGTGAGCGCGATCGGCACGGCCGTAGGGCTCGCCCCTCGGATCCAGGGGGTTCGTGCGAAACCCGTCGAACCCGAGGTGCGACAGGTTGAGAAAGTAGCCCGTTCCACCGATCCGGCCGCTGCTCGTGGCCTGGACGCGGGTGAGGCCATGGCTTCCGACGACGGCCCTCGCCTCCTGCCTGAAGGGCGTGTCGGCGGGGATGCGGGTGCGGAAGAGAAGAACACCGCCGGCCGCATTACCGTAGAGAGCCGACCCGGGACCCCTGAGGGCCTCGACCCGGCCCAGGGATCCGAGGTCGAGATGGTCCAGCGTGGACTGACCGTCCGGAAGCGTGGCGGGGATTCCGTCCACGACCACTTTGACGCCGCGCACGCCAAACTGCGAGCGGGACCCGAATCCCCGAACCGCCACACGCTCGCCGACGGCGTAGTTGAACCGGTTCTGAACGTGGACGCCCGGGAGCCCCTGGAGAGCCTCTTCGAGGGAGGCCCCGGCCTTGCCCTCCTGGAGCTCGCTTTCACCGCGGATCGAGACCGCGAACGGGACGGACCTGAGCTCTATCGGAGTGCGCAGGACGCTCACCACCAGCGGTGGGAGCCTGAAAGGCCTCACCGAGTCCGGTTCCTGCGCCACGACGCCGACCCCGGACACGGCCGCAGCGCATGCCAGGGCCGCGGTTGCGATCAGGGGCCGGAGATTCGGGATCGGTTGCATGGTCCCACCGTCCGCCGGACCGGAGGAGTCTCGAGGAGTGTCTGGCTGACCGGTCGGGTCATCGCCCGGTCCTCGAGACCCTGCCAGAGACGTGCTCGCTTTCAGCGTCCACCGTGTGCCTCGGCATTGATGACAGCATCTTCAAAGGGGTTAGCCCGGCGGGATCTGAAGAACATAATCACCTCGCATGGAACGGCCAGTGCGTGGTCCCGTGCCTCGGCTCATCTGAGGCCAGCCTGGCTCGCCCATGTCGGGCAGCCTACCTTCGACCGGAATCCAGCGTCACCGAGCTCCTGACACACATGGTCTGATTTCCTGCCCGTCATGACATCTCGAGAAAGCTCTTCGGCTGGCGTGTTCGCGCGGCGGCGTGAGCAGGTCCTTTCGCAACTGTTCGACGGCGCCATGGTCCTTCCGGCCGCACCCGTCCGGTACAAGTCTGGGGACAGCGACTATCTCTACCGTCCCGACAGCGAGCTCTTCTATGTGACGGGCCTCACCGAGCCCGACTCGGTGGCCGTTCTCAGAGGGTTTGCCGATGAGGAACGGTTTGTTCTCTTCGTGCCGGAGCGGGACGCGAAGGCCGAGCGCTGGTCTGGCCCGCGCCTCGGTCCGGATCGGGCGGCAGAGCTCCTCGGCGCGGACCGCGCGTTCCCCATCGGTGAGGTGGCAGACCGACTCCCCAACCTTCTGGAGGGCGCTCACCTCCTTCATTATCGGCTTGGGGTCGATCACAGGACGCAGACCCTGGTGGAACAGGCTCTCGCCCGGGGACGTGCCCTGGGACAGCGGAGAGGCACCGGTCCCTACGGCGTCATGGATCCCGGCCAGATCCTGTCGTCGATGCGGCGAGTCAAGGATCGGAACGAGGTCGCAGCTATCCGTGAGGCCGTCGGCGTCACCGTGCAAGGGTTCCGCGCAGCCCTCCAGGCGACCGCGCCTGGGGTAACGGAGAGGGAAATCCAGGCTCTCCTGGAATCGACCTTCCTGATCGCTGGCGCCGAGAGGCCGGCGTTCGCCACGATCGTCGGATCGGGTGCCAACGCGTGTGTGCTTCACTACGTGGAGAATGGCAGGCGGGTGGAAGAGGGCGATCTGGTGCTCATCGACGCCGGGGCCGAGAAGGGGCTCTACTCGGGGGATGTCACTCGCACCGTCCCGGCGTCGGGCCGCTTCTCGGGCGAGCAGCGGGCCGTCTACGAGGTCGTGCTGGAGGCCCAGCGAGCAGCTCTGGAAACCGTGGCCCCAGGAATTCCTGTTGACCGGATTCACAGGGCGGCCGTGCGGAAGTTGATCGAAGGGCTTCTGGGACTCGGTGTGCTGAGGGGAAACCTCGACGAGCTCGTGTCAGAGAAGGCCCACGAGCCGTACTTCCCGCACCAGACCTCCCATTGGCTCGGCCTGGACGTACACGATACCGGGGACTACGTGGCGGGAGGGGAGTCCGTTCTCCTGGAACCGGGCATGGTCCTGACGGTGGAGCCTGGACTCTATTTACCTCGGAACGATGATCACCTCGCGGGATTCGCGGGAATCGGCGTACGCACGGAAGACGACGTGCTCGTGACCGAGGAAGGTGCGGAGGTCCTGTCGGCCGAACTGCCCACGGATCCATCGGAGCTCGAACCCCTGGTGGGGACCCGAAGCTAGTCGTTGACGGGACCACGAGCCGCTCGTTTACCGGCTCCACCCTGGAATCCGACGCCGGGCGAGCGGCCCTCCCCCCGACAAGGGTTCTCGGGTCACCGGTCAACCGGGGGGCCCAGGACCATCCCTTCGGTTGTGGAGAGGGCGTGGAGATAGTTGTCAGGTCAAATCGCAACGTGAGACGGTCGGGTGGCGAGCTCTTCGCCTCCGCCTCGTTCTTCAAAGGGCACGGACTGGGCAACGACTACCTGGTGTTCGGCCCAGGGGAAGACTGGCGGGTGACGCCTGAAGCGGTTCGCCGAATCTGCCACCGGTGGAAGGGCGTGGGCGCCGACGGACTGGTGGTGGAGCTGCCTCCCCGCGGGTCACTCCGCATGCTTCGCATGTTCAATCCCGATGGTGGCGAGTTTGAGCGAAGCGGGAACGGACTCAGGATCTTCGCGGCCTCTCTCCAGAGGTCTGACAGGTCGCTGGAAAGTCCCTTCGAGGTGGAAGTGGGAGGCGGTCGGGTGGCAATCACGGTCTACGACCGCAGCCCGGAGGGGGTCTACGACGTGAGCGTGGACATGGGAACCGCTTCGTTCCGGGCCGATGACGTGGGTCTGCGTCCCGAACATCTGGACTCCGCCGGCCGGGTGTCCCTCGGAGAAGAAGACTCGGTGGACCTCGTGGCGGTTTCGATGGGAAACCCCCACTGCGTGGTGTTCGACCGGGAGATGTCTCCGGAGAGCCTGCGGCGCCTGGGAACGGCACTCTCAGGGCATCCCCTCTTCAGCCGGGGCACGAACGTTCAGCTGGCGACCCCTCTAGGCCCGAACCGGGTCCGGGCTCTCGTCTGGGAGCGGGGGGTGGGGCGCACCGCCTCTTCCGGAACCAGCGCGTGCGCAGTGGCGGCCGCCGCCGTCAAGACCGGGCGGGTGGCAGCGGGCAATATCGCCGTGGAGATGGAAGGCGGAGACTTCCTGGTCAAAGTGACCGCGAGCTTCGAGATCACCCTTCAGGGTCCGGTCCAGGAGATCTGTTCGGGCTCGTTGAGCCCGGGTTTTCTCGAGAGTCTCTCCTGAGCACCGACCGGAGACACGGCCCAGCAGGGCTCAGGTGCGCACCCGGGTCAGTAGGACACAGCCCGTAACGAAGAACAGCCCATTGGGTAGCCATGCCGCGAGAAGCGGATCGAGGTTCCCGGTGGCTCCGAAGGCCCCCGCCAGTTTGAACAGCAGCATGTAGAGGATGGTGGATCCCAGGGAGACACCGATTCCGAATGCGGCCCCACCCCGCTTCGAGGTGGTGGCCAGGGGGGCTCCAAACAGGATGATCACCAGCGTGGCCACGGGAATGGCCCGCTTCTGCTCTTTTTTGACGAGGTACTCGCCCGGGTCCCCACCGGAGCGCCGGATCATCTCGGCGAGCCTTCCCAGCTCCCCGTAGGTCATCTCCTCGTCATCCCGGGGCTCCTCCAGGAGGTCCTCCGGGCGCTCGCCGAGGCCTCTCATGCGCATCTGTGTGAACCCGAACGTCTGCTGGGAACCTTCCGCGGAGAGCTGCCGGAGGTATCCTTCGTCGAAGGTCCATCCGTTCTCTTCGTCGAAGCGGGCTTCGTCGGCCACCAGGTGCAGGGCCGGCGTGGTGGAGATGTCGTCGGGTTCCGTCTCCAGGACCACTCCTTCGATCGTGTTCTCCGCCACGGAGAGGCGGCGAATGGCCATGCTGGTTCCGTCCTCCCCGCGGAACACGAAATACGCCCGCCAGTTGCGCCGGGCTGACCGCTCCAGCCGGAGCTCCGCCGCGATCCGGTTGGTCGTGGGGACGACCTCGCTCAAGCCAAGCGCGACGCCGGTGAGCAGGATCCCCATCCCCACCAGCGGAGCCACCAACCGGTGGAAGGAGACTCCTCCCGCCTTCGCCGCCACGATCTCCCGATGTGTGGTCATGAAATGGATGGTGAAGACGGCGGCGACCAGGGCGGCGATGGGGAACGAGTACAGCACGAAGTTGGGAAACTCGTACAGATACGCCTTGATGACGTCCAGACCGGGGACGCCCCGCTCGAGGTAGTCGTCCAGCCGCTCGGTCACGTCCCCGAGGACGAAGAGAATCGGCGCTCCAAGAACGAAGGCGGCAAAGAGCTTGAGAAACGTGGTCGCGACCAACCGGTCCAGAAGACGCACCGTCAGCCCTCACTCCTTCGGCTGCGCCTCAGGGGACGGAGGGCCGCGCTCTTCAGCGTGAACAGGAGATCGTCCCAACCCCCTCCTCGCGAGGTGGTCATCTCGCGCCCCATCCGCCCCGACAGGAAGAGCCCCAGCGCGAGGAACACCAGATTCACCGTCCACATGGACCAGAAGGGATGGAGGTGGCCTTTATCCGCGAGCTTCTCACCCCCGATGAGCCCCATCCAGTAGACCGCGAACGTGGCGACGGAAGCGGCGATCACCATGCCGACTCCGCCGCGAGGGAACCGCACCGCAAGGGGAGCTCCTACCAGAACGAACACGATGCAGGCGAACGCGATGGAGTATTTCTTGTGTACCTCCACGCGGTAGCGGTTCATCTGGAGCCGGAGGAGCTCGGCACGGGTCACCCCCGTGCGCAGGTTCATCGCCACTGTTTGGGTGACTCCGTCCGGGCGCATCGCCTGGATGGACGCGAGATGACGAGTCCTCGCCGCGGCGGCTCTGGATGCCAGGGTTTCCCCGGACGCGGCGAACCCTCCGTCGTCCGTGCGCGCCGAATCGGCATCCGTCGGTCGGCCCAGAGCCTCGCGCACCGCGAACCGAGAGCGCACGAGGGACTCTTCCAGAACGTCATCCAGCTCCTGCCCCCTCCTCTCGGCCTCCTCGGTGAGCATAGCGATGGACATTTCACGGTCCGTGCGGCCGCTGCCCCCGACCTGCCGCTCGAACACGTCCGTGACCCCCCGAAGCGGGATGATCTGCTTCTGGAAGTCCAGGCGCTGGAATTGACCAATCCGGTCGTCGGAGACCTCGTGGATCCTTCCGTCGAAAAGGGTAAGGAACAGGTCGGTGTGTTCCGCGTTGAAGGCCATGGTGCCGTGGTCCGCCCGTATGGTGCGGTGCTCCCCGGGGTTGCCCACATCGTAGATCACCACCTCCGTCAACTGGTTGGTTGCGGGGTCGATGGCTTGAGCCTGCAAGAAGATCTTGCTCCGACCGTCGGCGGATTGGATCTCGTTCACCACGCCTTCCCGAAGCTGGAAGGTGGGGCTCTTGCGGCTGATGTCCACCATGAGGTTCTTTAGCTGGTGGTTCGACTCCGGCAGGATGCGATCGTTGAAGATCAACATCACGCCTGCCAGGATCGTCCCCACTCCCAGAAGAGGAAACAGCAACCGGGTCGGCTTGATACCGCCAGCGGCCATCGCGGTGACCTCGTTCGTGGCCGTGAGCTGACTGAACGTGTAGAGGACCGCGACGAGAACCGACATGGGGAGCGTCAGCGCCACCGTGTGCGGAAGGGAGAGGAACAGAAACTCCCCGATCACGTCCCACTCCAGGCCTCGGCCGGCAAGCCTCTCGATCCGCTGGGCCACCGTGTTGAGGAAGACGAGGCCCGTGAGGATTGAGAGCGCAAAGAGAAACGGAGCGCCGTGGCTCCGGATCAGGTATCGAGTGAGGATTCCCACGTCAGCTCCGCCGGGAAACCCGGCTCCACCTCCGGCGTAAGATTCGAGTGGCCAACATAATCCCGAGTTCGGTGTCCGCTCAACAGGCGCTGGTACACCTGCTGCTCCCACCCGGTCCCGAGGTTGGCTCCTTCCGATGAGCGCACTCGTTCTCATGATGGCGCTCCTGGCCAGCATGCGGCTGGGCGATGCCGGAGCGCCACAGACGGTGCGGAGCCCGGGGAATCCAGGTGAAGAAGCATCGTACGGGAGACCCGACCCGCTCCCGCCGCCGGGATCACGGTTGCTGGGGGACACGGTGGTCTGGTCCCTCGGTAGGCGCATCATTGCACGGCCTCTGGGTCAGGTCCCCGCGGAGCTCCGTCTGGGGCTGGGTCGCGTCGAACCGGCATTCGAACCGGACTTCCCCTCTGCTCCAGAGTGGAGCACCAACCTTCTCCGACCTGGCGAGAGCCTGGCCGAGCGGTCCATCGCCCGGCTCGAGGAGACGGCGTTGGAGGCTCGGCGAGCGACGTTGATTGCGGCCGGCTTCAAGGCAGCGGCGCGGGAGGAGAAGGCGCTCGAGGTCACCTGGATGGGGGTCGCAGCGGCCGCCCACCCCATCCCGCCGGCAACGACAGGGTCGGAAAGGGCGGCGCCCCTCGGTGACCTCTTCGGAGACGCGGCCGACATCGGTATGCAGGTTCGGGGGAGGGCCGAGCTGGGAGGTGACTGGACCCGCTTCAGACCTTGCGACCCCTCGGTCCAGTTCACCTGCAATCCCGGCCTCTTTCCTCAGCTGACACCGGACATCCAGTTCGGCGTTCAGGTGGGCGGAACCATCTCCGATCGTGTGTACGTCAACGTGGACTACGACCAGACCCGGGAGTTCTCCGCCACCAACAACATCAACCTCTACTATGAGGGTCTCGAGGGAGAGACCATCCAGCGGGTCGAGGTGGGCGACGTCACGTTCTCCCTGCCACGCTCCCGATACCTGACCCGGGGAATCCCCGCCGGGAATTTCGGATTCCGGGCCACGGGGCAGCTGGGCCCCATCGACTTCCAGACGGTGTGGGCCCAACAGAAGGGGGACCTCTCCTCACGGCAGCTCCAGGTCTCAGGAGTCGGTGGCAGCGAGGGGTTCGTCCAGGAAGACACGCTCGTCATCGACGATGCGGATTATCTGCGAGCGCAGTTCTTCTTCCTGGTCGATCCCAGGGAGATCCGTGGATATCCCCACATCGATGTCCTTTCGCTCTCGCCGGATGCAGCGGCGCCCGACCTCGTCCCCGGGGCGGACCCCATCCAGCTGTACCGCTTCGAGAACGACCCGGTGACGCGGCAGCAGGTGGAGGGATACATCCAGGCGGACGCGGTGGCGACCCTCGCCGGTGACACCCTTGAGGAGTCGGGCTGGTTTCGATTCCTTCAGGCAGGGGTCGATTACTTCGTTCACCCCAGCGGCATGTGGCTGGCGCTGCGACGCCCGCTGAGGCGCGACGAAATGCTGGCAGTGACCTATGTGGCGGTGTCCGGAGACTCCATCGGAGATTACAACCCGGAGCGCCTCCACAACGCAGGTGTGCGGCCCCGGCTCCAGCTGCTCAAGGCCTCCGGCGGGAACCACCAGCCTGGTCGTCCCACCTGGGATCTCGACATGCATCAGGTCTACCGGGTGTCTGGCTCCAACGATGTCGAGGTCCAGTCCGTCGGCCTGACCCTGTCACTGGGGGAGGTGAGTGCGGGGCGGACCTTCGCCAGAGGGACTGGCGGGGAAGACATCACGTTCCTGCGCCTGTTCGGTCTGGACGAGGGAGCGCCCGTCGACGTGCTGGATCGGGCCTTCGTGTACCAGCCAGCCCGGGACTCCTTCGAAGAGCAACCCGTCGTGTCCGGGACCTTCATCGTCTTCCCGACCCTGAAGCCGTTCGCGGTTCCTCCGCCGGTCCCGTCGTTGGGCCTCTCGGCGTCCCAGACCTCGACGATCCTTGGAGGGGACGCCAACCCGGACATCTACGACGCGGAGGATCCGTTCATCCGAGAGGGCGCGGGCCTCTTTCGCCTTACGATCCCCTTCCGCATCCGGAGCCAGGGTCTGGTTTCTTCGGTTTCTCTTGGCGCTCTGGGCATCCGGGACGGCAGCGAGCGCATCTATCTCGGGGAGCGACTCCTTCAGTCCGGTACCGACTACGTCATCGACTACGACATCGGCCAGGTTACGCTACTCGATCCTCGAGGACTGTTTGCGTCTGCCCCGGGCGACGGGCTCCGAGCGACCTGGGAGCAGAAGACCATCTTCGATCTGGCCCCGACTTCGGTATTCGGGTTCAGTGCCCGCTACGACCTGGGAACGCGGGGTGACCTGAACTTCCTGGGGCTCTATCAGATCGAGAAGGCGCTGGCCAACCGGCCACAGCTGGGGGTCGAACCGGCTTCGGTCCTCCTGGGTGGGGTCAACGGACGTCTGGAGTTCGGAGCTTCCTGGCTGGACCGGGCCCTCCAGAATGTCCCCGGACTGCAGTACCAGGGTTCGTCCTCGCTGGTGGTGAACGGGGAGCTGGCCATGTCGCTCCCCAACCCTAACCGGCGGGATGACGTCTTCCTGGACGACTTCGACTCTACCAACGAGCTTCGTCTCCCCGTCATCAGCTCCGGGTGGTTCCTGGGAAGTGCCACGGGATCTCGAGAGGGGGCAGATCCCGTGCTGCCCGCGACGATGGATCAGACGGATGCAGCGGATATCGTGTGGCAGCACACCTGGGTCGCCCAGGGGGCGAGTGGTGACAGCATCGGCGTTTTCGAAGGGTACGTCCCTCGATCCGAAATCGACCGCCAGATCAACGTGACGGGCACGCAGACGAGGGAGCAGGGCCTGCGCTTGACGTTCGGAGATCCGCATTCGGGGAGCTTCGACGGGCGCCGATGGCGGTCGATCACGACGCTACTGAGTACGACCGGGCTGGACCTGAGCAAGAGCGAGTCCCTCGAATTCTATGCTTCTCAGGGAGACTCCCTAACCCTGGTTCTGGACCTCGGAACCGTGAGCGAGGATGTCCTTTTCGTGGACAGCGCCGGTCGTGTTTCTGGCATCAAGCCGTCCCCCGGGAGCCTGGGGGGGTTGGGTCGGCTGGACCAGGAGGCGGATCCGGTAAGGGGGGAGATCTGGAACGATCCCCTGGATCGACTGGGGGTGTGGGGGGAGGACTGCCTTGCCGTGCGTGGGAGGGCGTACCGCATCGGCGATCCGCGTGCGAACTGCACCCGGGGCAATGGCCGTGCGGATACAGAGGACCTGAACGCCAACGGGAACCTCGATCTGACGGAGAGGCACCGGCGATACGTCGTGAAGCTCGACGGCTCTTCTGCTTTCTTGGCCCGCACCCGCCAGGAGACCGGGACTTCGTTCCGGCTGTTTCGCATCCCGCTCCGGGGGCCGGAAGGCGTGGACGTGGAGGGGGCGTTTTCGGAGGCTGACTGGCGCTCCGTGCGGCATTTGCGGATTACGGTCGTGGGAGAGCGGCCGGAGACGGTCATCCTCGCCCGCCCGCGGATCGTGGGGTCACGATGGGTGAAGCGGAGCGTCGATGGGGTTGCACGGGGGATCGTGGGCGACACGGCCGGTACCGCGGGGCTGGTGGAGGTGACGTCGGTGAGCGCATTGACTGCGGGGCGAGCCTACCGATCCCCTCCCGGTGTGCTGGAGGAGCTGGATGACCCTACCCAGGCATTCGGCGGCGAGGGCGTAGAGTTCAACGAAAAGTCGCTGGGGATCCGCTATAGTGACGTTCAGCCCGAGGAGCGGGCGGAGGTCTACTACCGCTTTCCCCAGCGTCCGCGGAATTTCCTCACCTACCGGCAGGCCAGGATCTGGGTGGTGGCTCGTGAGGGGGATTGGGGTCTGGACTCGCCCCGGTACTTCTTCCTGAAGGTCGGCAGCGACCCGGACAACTTCTATCTCTTCAGGACACGACTCACCCCGGCGGCGGATCCGGAAGCCGTGCTGCCCCAGGACTGGCTGCCGGAAATCGTCGTGGACTTCGACCGCTGGTTGAGTCTGAGGCAGCTGGCAGAGGAGGTTTTCCTCGATGCACCTCTGTCACCAGGGGATCCCCCTCTCGAGCTCTGGACCCCGGACTCCACGTATGCGGTGGTGATCAAGGATCGAGCTCGGGGACCGAACCTGGCCCAGGTCCGCGAGTTGTCGCTGGGCGTGTGGAACGGTGGGGAGCTGCCTACGTCCGGCGAGATGTGGGTGGACGAGTTCCGGTTTTCGTCTCCCCTCAGGGATCCGGGGTTTGCCGGAACCCTGGAGGTGGACCTGAACGCGGCCGATTTCCTGACCACACGCGTGTCCATCTCCAATCAGGGTGCGCTCTTTCGTCAACTCGAGGACGAGCCGAGCTACCAGCGGGATCGAGCGGTGAACCTCAGCTCCACGATCCGGCTGGACCACTTCGTCCCGCAGAGCTGGGGAATCGACGTACCGCTTACGGTGACCCACGGCAGCACGAGGCAAGACCCCACCTTTCTCGCCCAAAGTGACCTTCGCGCCGATCGCCTCCCGCGGCTGAGGAAGACCTCCAACGGAAGGACCCGTGTCGCGCTCGGGTTCCGCAAGCGAACGCCCACCGAGAACCCGTGGCTGGGAGCCGTTCTTGACGGCCTCGACGCCCGACTGGCGCTCACGGGAGCCCGGGCCACGACGGTGACGATGGAGCAAGAGTCGCGCGTGCTTGATGCGGGGTTGGGGTACCGCAGAGAGTTCGGGTCACGGGAGATCGGGTTGATCCCCGATTTCCTCAAGGGGGCCGTCCGGGCCGTACTGCCGGCCTTCCTCGAGCGGAGGATCGCAGACAGCCGCCTCCGATGGAGCCCGGACCACCTCTTCCTCGGAAGCGCGTTCCTGCAGCAGGAACGTGAGGCGTTTCGGTTCGATGGCATCGTCACCATTCCGGCGGATTCCGCCGTCCGACCGACCCGGTCGCCGCGCAAGGGGCTGGAGAGCACGGCCCGAATCGGATTCCAGCCATTCCCGTCGCTCACCGCGGAAGCCGATTTCGTGTCCACACGCGATCTGCTTTCACCCCAGGAGGCGACCGCTGACCCCGGCGTACAACCGCTCATAGCTGCCGAGCGCAGGAACATCGGCGGCCTCGACCTTGGATGGGAAACCCAGCGGAGTCTCAGGACTCGACTGGGGTTCCGCCCCGAGCTGGCGCAGGGGATACGCGGCACGCTGAACGTGACCACCAGCTACCTGTCGGAGCGGAACGCGAACCTGGTCCGACGCAGGATCCTGGGTGGCGATACCGCCAGGGCACTGCAACGGAATGTGAATGGAATGCGGGACGTCCTGGCGTCCCTGTCGATAGAGCCGCGCCAGTTGGCCGAGGGGATTTTGGGGGCGCCCGAAGAAGGCGTGAGTGAGGGAAGCTGGGCGGAAGCAGTCCGCGGGCTCTCGGAGGCCGTGGCTCCGGTGTCGGTGTCGTGGAGGCGTGGGCTGAACACGCGCTTCAATCGGTCGGTGGTCGACCCGGGGCCCGGAGTCCAGCTGGGTTGGGGGAATCAGGACGACCTCCGCTTCCTGGACGGAGACACGGCCGCGGTTCTGACGGACAGGACCGCGTGGACCGTCCGGTCAGGCCTGAACCTGCCTCTGGGTCTCACCGCGGGCCTGGACTACAGTGAAACGCTTGCCAGCATCCTCGATCTAAGGAGTGACCGGGAGTTCTTCAGTCGCTCCTGGCCCAGCGTCCGCCTGGCAGTGAGGGATCTTCCTCTTCCCGAGTCCGTCCGTCCTCTTCTTCAGCAGCTTACGATCGCCTCTGGATATCAGGAGACGCTACAGGAGAGCCACTTCGGGGTCGGCGGCCAACAACGGCGGCGGAGGGAGGAAGAGCGCATCCCTCTGGAACTCACCGTGCGGTGGGGCAGGGCCTTGAACACCTCGTATCGGGGGAGCTTCCAGAGCGCTGTGGGGAGGGATCCCACGGGAGAGACGGAACAGGAACGCGAGGTGCACGACTTCTCCCTCGTCTCATCTTTCGTTCCGCCGGGCGATCTGGGGCGGCGGCTGGTGCGGCCGGTCCAGATCTCTCTCCGGTACCAGTACGCGTTTCAGAGTGATTGCAGGATCACGGTGGGGAGCGTGGTTTGCGTACCGTTCGTGGAGCAACTGAACCGGAGTCTCAACCTGACGTTGGATACGGTCGTGTCGCAGCTGGAGGTGGGTCTTCAGCTGAGCTATACGGATCGCCAGTCCTTCGTGGGTCAACGCAACGGCTCCACACAATTCCAGCTCGGATTCTTCGGGCAATTCCTCTTCGCTGCCGGTCCTCTGCCTGGACTTGGCGACCCTCAATAGCTGCATAAACACTCCCGCTCCGTGGGGGTGGCTCCTGGGATCGTCCATCTCACCACCCTGGGAAGCGCGGAGTGGCTTTGCCAAGGTCCCCCTCTGCCATCGCTGGGCCCAGGGGCATCACCCAGTTTGGCTCCATGACCCGCGCGGAGAGTCGCACCGCCAGAATCGCCGCTTGCCTGCTCATGGGAGCGGGCTTGGTCCGGACTGGGTTCGACGCGGCGGGCGGACATCCGCCCGTGGTTGCAGCGGACACGGCTCTGATCGAAGGGCTTCTGGCGGAGAGCACTGCTCGAAAAGAGGAGCTCGATCGGAGGGGTCAACCCCTGGAGGAGGGAGAACGGCTCGATCCGAATCGGGCTTCGGAGGTGGAGTTGGACCGCCTTCCGGGGGTGGGGCCGGCCACGGCCCGTGCCATCATCGAGGAGCGTGACGCTGGAGGCGCCTTCGGATCGGCAGTCGAGCTGGAGCGGGTGGCGGGAATCGGTCCGGCAACCGCTCAGCGGATTGCCCCGTTCCTCGAGTTCCCCGCGGTCCGACTTCAGCGGCTGAAACGGCGGGAGAATCGCGTCACGGAGGGAGCCGGAGAAGGGTTGGAATCGATGGACATGCGAAGCGCCATCGACCTCAATCGTGCGTCCGAAGAGGACCTCATGGGCCTCCCGGGGATTGGTCCGGCACTTGCAGGAAGGATCCGCCGGGCCAGGTCTGTTCGGGGCGGATTCTCTGATGTCGACGAGCTTCTCGACGTGCCGGGAATCGGACCCAAGACATTGCAGCGGATTCGTCCGCTGCTTCGGATCGGTGGATGACGCATGCGCGGTCTGGCGAGCCGGCCCGTTGGCCAGTAGGCCTCGCCGGGTCCGGGCGAAGCTTGGACCCGTCTGGATGGGAGAACCCGACCCGGCGCGCCCGAGGGATTGCGTGGGTGGCCCGACCGAGACCGAGACGACTGAGGCGAATGGCGATCAACGTCGTAAAAGACCGCTTGGGGGACCTCTTCCTCGAAGAAGGACTGGTCACACCCGAGGAGCTGAAGAAGGGGCTGGAAGATGCTCAGCGCAACGGCACGAGGCTCGGCTATGCTCTGGTGAAGCTCGGATTCCTCGCCGAAGAGGACATCACCCGCATGCTGGCGCGCCAGCACCACGTGCGTGCCGTCGATCTCAACAAGGTCGAGCTCGATCCCAAGACTCTCAAGCTCATCCCGGGCGAAGTCGCCTTCAAGCACCTGGTCATTCCGCTGAGCCGTGTCGGTCGAACGCTCACGGTTGCCATGGTCAACCCCACCGATCTGAGCGCCATCGACGATCTCAAGTTCGTCACCCGCTACGACATCGAGCCCGTGGTGGTTGGCGAGTACACCCTCCGGAAATTCCTGGAGAAGCACTACGAGACCGTCGACGACAGGGTTCAGGAAATCCTGGGGGAGTTCGTCGACGAGGACGTGGAGGTCGTCGAGGAAGAAAGCGAGGAGATCTCCATCGCCGCGCTCCAGGAACAGGTGGAGCAGGCGCCCGTCGTCAAGTTCATCAACGGGCTTCTCACCGACGCGGTGATGAAGGGCGCATCCGACATCCACATCGAGCCCTACGAGAAGGAGGTCCGGGTTCGATACCGGGTCGACGGGGCTCTTAGAGAGATGATGAAGCCGCCTCTTCGCATGAAGGCGGCCCTGACCTCCCGTGTGAAGATCCTGGCCGATCTCAACATCGCGGAGCGAAGAGTCCCTCAGGACGGGCGCATCAAGCTCCGGCTCAGGAACAAGGTGGTGGATTTCCGCGTCTCCACCCTTCCCGTGATCTTCGGCGAGAAGATCGTCCTCCGAATTCTCGACAAGGGTAACCTCGGCTTCGACCTGAAGGACTTCGGATTCGAGGCGAAGGCCGAGCGGGACTTCATGGACGCGATCATGAAGCCCTATGGGATGGTTCTGGTCACGGGCCCTACCGGATCCGGTAAGACCACCACTCTCTATTCGGCACTCTCCAAGGTGAACACCGAGGAGGTCAACATCATGACCGCCGAGGATCCGGTGGAGTACAACCTTCACGGGATCAACCAGGTTCAGGTTCGGACCGATATCGGGATGACGTTCGCCGCAGCCCTGCGAGCCTTTCTCCGCCAGGACCCGAACATCATCATGGTTGGCGAGATCCGTGATCTCGAGACCGGCGGCATCGCCATCAAGGCTGCACTCACAGGGCACCTCGTCCTCTCCACGCTCCACACGAACGACGCGCCTTCGACCGTAACCCGGCTGATCGACATGGGGCTGGAGCCCTTCAACGTTGCGGCCGCCGTGAACCTGGTGACCGCTCAGCGTCTGGTGCGGCGGATCTGCGAGAACTGCAAGGTGGAAGCGACCTACACGGACGAGTATCTGCAGGCAGCTCATCTGCCCGATGACTTCCTGAATCGTGTGACCCTGCACAAGGGAGAGGGCTGTGACGAGTGCAATGGGGGTGGCTACGCGGGCCGCCAGGGCCTCTACGAGGTGATGGCCGTCTCTCCGGCGGTCCGTAAGCTGATCATGCAGGAAGCCAGCACGGACGAGCTCAGGGATCGCGCCATCGAGGAGGGAATGTTGACACTGCGGATGGATGGCCTGAAGAAGCTCGAGCGGGGCATAACCACGCTCGAGGAAGTCGTGAAGGAAACCGCTGCGTGACAGGTAGTCCCATGTACGACCCGACTCCATCAGAAAAGCAAGAAGTCAATCTGCGGCTCCTCCTGGAGGAGATGATCCAGAAGGGTGCCTCCGACCTCCACATCACCGTTGGCCAGGCGCCGAAGCTCCGTGTCGACGGCGATCTGGTGGAATCGTCGGTGCGACGGCCCCTCGCCCCGAAGGACACGATGCAGCTGACGTACTCCATCCTCACCGAGAGCCAGAAGAAACGCTTCGAAACCGAGGACGAGCTGGACTTCTCGTTCGGGATCCAGAACCTGGCCCGGTTCCGGGGAAACTGCTTCAAGCAAAGGGGATGCGTCGCGCTGGCCATCCGTCAGATCCCCTATGAGATCCGCACCATCGAAGATCTGGGCCTTCCTCCGATCGTGAGCGCGCTAGCCGAACGCCCCCGCGGCCTGGTGCTGGTAACCGGACCTACTGGATCGGGAAAGTCGACTACCCTCGCAGCGATGGTGGACAAGATCAATCGGGAGAGGAGAGGCCACATCGTCACCATCGAGGACCCCATCGAGTTCATTCACAGCCACCAGAGCTGCATTGTGAATCAGCGGGAAGTGGGGGCGGACACGCAGTCTTTCGCTGCAGCCCTCAAGTATGCTCTCCGGCAGGATCCGGACGTGATCCTCATCGGCGAGATGCGCGATCTGGAGACGATCGGTGCCGCGCTCACGATCGCGGAAACAGGCCATCTCGTTCTCGCGACGCTGCACACCAACTCGGCGGCCGAAACCATCAACCGGATTGTCGACGCCTTTCCCGCACATCAGCAGTCTCAGGTGCGGGCGCAGCTCGCGTTCGTGCTCGAGGGTGTCGTCACTCAAACGCTCCTGCCGCGAGCGAGAGGAAGGGGCAGGGTGGCTGCTGCCGAGGTGATGATCTGCACGCCAGCCGTCCGGGCCCTCATCCGGGACGAGAAGGTTCACCAAATCTACACGGCGATGCAGACCGGGAAGAAACACGGGATGCAGACCATGAACGACTCACTCCAGCACCTGTACGTCCAGGGAGAGGTCCAGCTGGAGGAAGCGGTCAAGCGCTCCAGTGACCCGGGAGAGCTCCTCCGGGCAGTCGGTGAGCCCTTGCCCGTGGGCTGAGGAGGCAGCGAGCACAGGCAACGGGATCGCCAGCAGGGAACTCTGAAAGGGAAGTGCCGACATGGCGAAGTTCGCATACAGCGCTCGACCAGCCACCGGGGGAGAGATCCAGACGGGTGAGGTCGATCTTCCCACCAAGGAAGAAGTCCTGGCCTATCTTCACCGGCAGAAGCTGATCCCGGTCTCGGTCCGGCAAAAGGAAAAGCAGTTCACGATCCAGTTCGGCAGCGGTGTCTCGACGAAGGACATCGTGATCTTCACCCGGCAGTTCGCCACTATGATCAACGCCGGGCTTCCCCTCGTGCAGAGCCTGGACATCCTGGCGGAACAGAGCGAGAACGCCAGCCTCAAGAAGGTGATCCAGGAGGTGCTTTATGACGTCGAGTCTGGGCACACGCTTGCGGACGCCATGGGGAAGCACCCGAGGGTATTCACCAGCCTCTACGTGAACATGGTGGCGGCTGGAGAGGCAGGCGGCATCCTGGACACCATCCTGCTCCGGCTTGCCAGCTTTCTGGAGAAGAACGACCAACTGCGCAGGAAGATCAAAGGCGCGATGATCTACCCTGGCGTGATCCTGGGAGTCGCAGTAGCCGCCGTGGCGGTTCTCCTGATCTTCGTCATCCCGACCTTTCAGGGGATGTTCGCCTCCGCCGGCATCGCCCTCCCGCTTCCCACCCGCATTGTGATTCAGGCCTCTGCGGTGCTGAAGGGATACTGGTGGGCATTTCTGGCCGGAATCGTGGGGTCAGCCCTCCTGCTGCGATACACCTACCGCACCAACGGCGGGCGGCTGGTCATGGACAAGCTCCTCCTGGCGTTTCCGATTCTCGGCAACCTGCAGCGCAAGGCGGCCGTGGCCCGGTTCACCCGGACGCTGGGCACGCTCGTGTCTTCGGGTGTCTCGATTCTCGAAGGGCTGGAGATCACGGCCAAGACGGCTGGGAACCGGGTCATTCACGATGCCGTGATGGGTGCGCGGGCGTCCATTGCCGGGGGCGAGACGATCTCCGGCCCCCTGAAGGAGTCGGGTGTCTTTCCGCCCATGGTGGTCCAGATGATCAACGTGGGTGAGCAGACGGGAGGGCTCGACGAGATGCTCGGCAAGGTCGCCGACTTCTACGAGGAAGAGGTGGACCAGGCCGTGGAGGCCCTCCTCTCGGCCATGGAGCCTGTAATGATCGTGGTCCTCGGGTTGCTGGTGGGGGGGATGATCGTCGCCATGTACCTGCCGATCTTCGACATGATCAACGCAGTGCAGTGACCTTCCCCATGGGCTGAAGCAGGGACTTGAGAACGCGGGGAGGATTCCCGATCAGTGGCGGGTCCAGACCACGATGGCCCCGCAGCGAGCGGCCTGAATGGTGTGGTACCGGGACGGCAGCTCCGAAGCTCCCCGGTAAACCTCGATTGCCGCAACCTCTGACGGCAAGATCTCCAGGTCCAGACCTTGGGGCGCGACCGTGTGCACGCCGTCCACGAAGTACTGAACGGGGCAGTCACTCTCCTGCCCCTTTGGAACCGCCCCGAGAACCGGCGGGGCGCGGCGCATTCGAAGCGCGCAGAACCCGTCGATGCCGCATTGGAATTGAACGCCCGGGGTCTCTCGGATGATGTCGGAGAAGTTGCGAGGATGTCGTTCTTCGATGTAGAGCCGCGTGTAGAAGAAGCCCCGGCCCCGAGCGCGTCGCTGGAAGAAGCCGCTCATCAACCCCCCGGGGTCCCGATACACGGTCACGACAACCGGGTCTAGCTCGACGGCCCCGACTGCCATGCTCACGGTCATGTCCAGGACTTCCTGATGCCGGATCGTCAGCGAGTCGCTTCGACTGTCGTAGGCGAGGTGCCGCACCCGGAGGACGTGCCGCCCCACCGGGACTCGGTCAAGGGTGAAGTTTCCCCTTCCATCCGTGACGGTCCGAAGAGTATCCAGCGTCACCTCGGCATCCGGGATGGCCTGCGAGCTTCCGTCCTCCACGACCTTGCCGAAGATCCGTCCGGAGGTCGGTACCGGAGGGAGCTGGCGAGGTCGCACGGTCGGAGGGCGAGCACTGACGGGGAGCAGGTGCACGTTCCGCTGTGAGGCCGACCCACGTAGGACGACTCCTACGGTCCTGCTGGTTTCGTATCCTTCCTTCTGGACCTGAAGCGTGTAGCGGCCGGCCTTCCGAGCCTCGACGAGATACTCGCCGTCAGGCGTCGAGTGGGCTGTCCACGACTGCGCTGGAGAGGGGCCCTCAAGCGTCACGAGGGCATCGGGGACCGGAGCCCCCGTGAGAGCGTCCACGATTCTGCCCTGAAGGGCCTGACCCTCGAGCGGTGCGTTCGCGGCGGACCACAGCAGGGCCATCAGGGCCAGGCTGCAAGAGGACCGATGATATCGACGCATCAGGCAAAGTCGGATGGGCACGGCGATCCGCTCGTTCGTGTCAGCTTCCTCGGACCAGGGCCGAGGAAGCTTCGGCTTCCGACCAGTGGCACCCAGTATACCGTCTCAGAAGTACCGCTGCCGTTCTTCGCGCTTCGCGCTCAGGTATCGCGGAGAGGCGTACGGTGCCACGTCATGCGGCCTGCTCTCCATGACTACCGGACTTCTGAGACGGTACACCAGCCTTCAAACATACGCCCCTTCGGTCGCGAGCTTGCTGGGGCAGGAACGCCGCCCGCCCGCCAACCGACGACCTTCACTCCATTCTAATCGAAGTGGGCGTTGAAGAAGGGAAGATACCGGAGTCCCGGAGGGTTGTTTCCGGCCCGGTTCAGCAGCCCGATCTGGACGCCGCTCAGCTCGTCCGCCGAGTTGTAGATCCCGATGCTCAATCCCACCTGAGCACCGCGCACCTGATTGTACCCGGCCACTGAAAACCCCGTCAGATCATGGACATCCAACCAGCCGAGCGCCAGGCTGATTCCGCTCATTTCGAACGCATCGACCTTGTATCCGGCAGCAGCGAAGCCGGAGATCCGGTCGTTCGCCACTACCGCTCCCAGGGCCGAAGCGATCCCCCGAAGGCTGCCCGCGCCGGAGACGACGGCCAGCCCTCCGAGGGAGACCCCCGTCACGTCGCCCTCACCCACCACAGCCAGACCCCCGGCGTGGATCCCCCGGATCGCTCCCTGGGCCACGCTGGCAAGCCCTCCGACCGACAGGCCGTCGATGTCGCCCTCGGCAACCGTGGCCAGGCCGCCGACGCTCAGGCCCCGAACAGATCCCTGTGCCACCGTGGCGAGCCCCCCCACGCTGACGCCGTCTACGCTGCCCTCCGCCACGTTTGCCAGGCCTCCCACGCTGATACCTCGGACGTTCCGCTGGGAGACGGTGGCGAGCCCGCCGACGGACAAACCCTCCACATCCCCTTCGGACACCACGGCAAGTCCTCCGAGGGTGACTCCTGCAACCCGATCTTGGGCGACGGTCGCCAGTCCACCCATGGATAGCCCCTGGAGGCTCCCCTGGCTCACCACGGCGAGCCCCCCAATAGCGATTCCGGCCATTCTCTCATCTGCCAGCGTGGCTAGCAGCCCGGCGCTGATCCCATGAATTCGGTCCGCATTGGGGGCCACTAATCCTATGGCGACCCCGTTGATGTTGCCTCCGACTTCATCTCGGGGCTTCCAGATGGTGAGGTTCAGACCGTTGACCTGTTCCAGGTATGAGTCCCTGAAGTTCAGTCTGAGTCCGTTCACGCGGGGAATGTTCCCGATGACCAGGCCGAATCCGTCAATGGTGAGGTCCAGGCCCCAGCCCTCGGTTTCCTGGGTGCTCTGAGCGGCGGATGCGCCAGGAGAGCTTGCAAGAAGGAGAAACGAGATGAGCGGCAGTGCGTGCCAGCGACGGGTGATCACCTCACCCTCCCGGTTCGGTGCGGACGGTTCCGAGGACCAGTCGAGGGGAAGGGTCGGGGCTCCCTCCGACTCTTCCGTCCCTACGGTGGGCTGGAACACGTGGTTTCATGGGGCTGGGGCGCTGCAGTCGTGAGGGTTGCCCGGATCACGGGGGTCGCCCATTCTTTCAGGCTGCTGTGGGTGCAGGTGTGGGGGTCCCAGGGAGTGGTTCACCCTTCCCGTGGTCCCACCCGGCAAGGATCTCGGGTCTGAAAGGATCGGAAATGGGGCAGGCCTTCCAGAACGTCGTGAACTGGCTCAACGAAAACGTGGCACTGGTCGTGAGCTGGCTCAACGACAACGTCGTGGAGCAGGGCATCCCGGTAGGCGACGAGACCATCCCCTTAATGGTGCTCCTGCTGCTGGGGACGGGACTCTACCTCACCATCCGGCTGGGCCTCATACAGGTCCGCCGACTGGGGCATGGCTTCGCGGTGACCAGCGGCCGGTATGACGACCCAGACGAGCCGGGGGACGTAAGCCACTTCCAGGCCCTAACCACGGCCCTTTCCGCGACGGTGGGAATCGGCAACATCGCCGGCGTGGCCCTGGCGATACACCTGGGAGGGCCGGGAGCCCTGTTCTGGATGTGGGTGACCGCGGCCCTGGGCATGGCCACCAAGTACACCGAGGTGACCCTCGCACAGAGGTACCGCGACGTGGAGGAGTTGGAGGAAGGGGCACACCGGTGGGAAAGCACGGTGTCTGGCGGTCCCATGTACTACATCGAACGGGGCCTCGGGTCCGCCTGGAAGCCCATGGCGGTGTTCTTTGCCCTCATGCTGGGCCTGACCGCATTCCTGACCGGAAACGCCGTGCAGGCGAACACCGTGGCGGACGCCATGCAGTCGAACTTCGGGTTTCCGGTGTGGGTGACCGGGGTCATCACGGCATCGGTCGTGGCGCTCGTGATCATCGGTGGGATTGCGCGGATCGGGAAGGTGACTGGCGTCCTCGCACCCTTCATGGCCGCCGTATACGTGCTCGGGGCTCTCACGGTCCTCGTTCTCAACATCGAAGACGTGATTCCCACTGTGGGTCTCATATTCCAGGAGGCGTTTCGCCCTTCGGCCGGGGTCGCCGGGACGGGGGTAGGAGCGTTTCTGGTGACCATGATGTGGGGAGTCAGGCGAGGCCTCTTCTCCAACGAAGCGGGGCAGGGGTCCGCGCCCATCGCCCACGCCGCGGCCAGGACCGACGAGCCGGTCTCCGAGGGCGTGGTCGCCCTACTGGAGCCGTTCATCGACACGATCGTCATCTGCACGATGACCGGGCTGGTCATCGTGATGACCGGCGCGTTCCGCGCCCGGGTTCCCACTGAGATCACGCTGACGGGTGGTGACCTGGGATACGTGACGGTGAACGAAGCCGGGAGGGTCGAGGCCGTGGACGCGCCGGCCGAAATCCGCTTCGTTGAAGGGCGTCACGCGACGGGGGAGCCGGGCGACCCGCTGCTGGCCTGGCATGAGGTGGCCATGCAGCAGCTCTTCATGGATGCGGACCAGACCCGGCCCTTCACGGGGACCGTCTATCCTCCTCGGGGGGCGGCCGCGGACGACGCGGGCAGCACCTACACCTCACTCTATGGTGACGCGGTGGAGAACGGAGCGCCGCTTACCATGCTCGCGTTCCGTCGGGGTCTCTCGCCATTGGGGGACTGGGGGCACTACATCGTGATCCTCTCGGTCCTGTTGTTCGCGATCTCGACGGCCATCTCGTGGAGCTACTACGGGGACCGGTGCGCCAACTACCTCGTGGGCCACAACGCAGTCTTTCCCTACAAGCTCGCCTTTGTGACCATGCACTTCGTCGGAGCGGTCCTGCCTCTTTCGGTGGTCTGGAGCCTCGGTGACATCTTCCTCGCGATCGTCATCGTTCCGAACCTGATTGCGCTCATCATCCTCATCCCCGAGGTGGTCCGCATGACGAACAGCTACTTCGAGAGGAAGCCCTGGGTCGAGAACCTGGAAGCCCGCCGCCGCTACCTGGAGCAGCGCCGGTCAGGGCGGCCGTAGGAGACGCTTCGGGTCCGCTCGACCGCTGCCCTCCCTCGGTCTCCGGTGTACTGTGACGTGGAGTGGGTGAGGACGCCGAATGGGGTGCGACGACGTGAGCCTACGCGCTTTCCCGGAAGACCGGCCCTTCGAAGGGTGCATTCTCTCCGTGACCTTCCAGGTCCGTCAACGTGACGGGTCGGAAGGTCAGGTCGATGGCCAGCCAGACGGTCTTGG
The DNA here is from genome assembly GCA_039586555.1 of Gemmatimonadota bacterium. Classification (GTDB taxonomy): domain Bacteria; phylum Gemmatimonadota; class Gemmatimonadetes; order Longimicrobiales; family Gaopeijiaceae; genus JBDHKE01. The sequence continues at coordinate 29,223 of JBDHKE010000031.1, forward strand.
CGAAGGGATAGAAGAGTAGCGGTGCGGGGATCATCGCCAGGATCAGTCCCAGCTTGAGCCCGGTCCACGGCACGTCGGGCCATGTCAGGATGATGCCCAAGAGGGCGCCCAGGCACACGAGCAGCTCAGCCGCGACGAAGTTGACCGTGAAGGCCCCGATGAAGTAATCGTTCTCTCCGCGGTCCAGCTTGAGATGGCAGCGCGGACAGGTCGTGCTCATCAATAGCCACCGGGAGAAGAGAGGGCCGCCTCCACAGTTGGGACAGCGCCTCCGGAGAGCCCGCCAGAGTTGCAGGGCAGCGCGACGGAGCTTGAGCTGGACCGGATCCTGGCGTCGCGATCTCAAGCGGATAATCCTTCCGTTCACCGCGGTTTCGAGCCAGTCCCGCGGCTGCACACGGTGGAGGGCTCCCGGACGGAGAAGGGAACCCCAGGGCGCGAGCAAGAGGCAGTCTAAGGAATGGTCGCCTGGGTCTGGGATTACATTACGGCACTGACTCCTCTCGGGCAGGCCCTGGAGGAGTTCCAGCGGACGGGCTCGGCCGGACCTCTCATGGTCCTGGACGACCTGGGAGGCGTCCAGGAGCTTCCGGTGGAGATCTTCTTTCGCTCTCGCCAGGACCTTCGACCGTGTGACCGGGTCGCCATCGAATTCTGCTGCGGCCGGATTCTCGACGTGGGAGCCGGGGCGGGCGCGATCACGCTCATACTTCGCGAGTTGGGATTCGAGGTGCAGGCCATCGATCCGCTCCCGCAGGCGGTCCTGGTCATGCGGGCAAGAGGACTGAGTGGTTCCAGCCAGGCGGACGTGCGCGAGTACCGGCCGGACAGGCCGTTCGACACGATCCTTCTTCTGATGAACGGCGCAGGGCTAGCGGGAACGGTGAAAGGTCTCCCAGACCTTCTCGAAGCAATCCGCACCCACCTGACTCCTTCAGGCCAGGTGCTCATCGACTCGACAGATCCAAGTGCGTTCGGTGCGCCCGAAATCCGGGAGGACGGGCGGTACGGAGGGGAGCTTCACTATCAGCTCGAGTACGCAGGGCATCGGGGACCGCCCTTTCCGTATCTGTTCGTGGACCCGGACACGTTCCGCGAGCTGGCCACGCGTGAGAGGTGGCGCTTCGAGGTCATCTATGGTGGGAAGGGGGGCGAATACCTGGCGCGGCTGACCCCGAGACAGGGGTCACCCGAAGCACGGGACACGAGCCTGTCATCCGCCACGGCACGCTAGGACGCCGAGCGCACCGTGGCGACGGCTTTCATCAGGACCGAGACGGCCTCCCGGGTCACGCCTTCCCCCGCCAGGCCCCCACGCTGCAGCGCGCTCCCTACGATGGCGCCGTCCGCAACGCCCAGCAGCCGCGGGATCGTCTCGGCGGTGAGACCACCGCCAATCCAGACGGGTGCTTCCGGGACGGCTTCGCGAACGCGGATGAGATCTTCCGGGTCGGTGGGCTCCCCGGTGGCTTCTCCCGACACGATCAGAGCGTCGGCGAGCCCCCGGTGCCAGCAGTCTTTTGCAGCGGAGACCAGGCTGATTCCCGGAGGGGGAGTTGCGTGCTTGACGAATACGTCCGCAAGGATGGCGACGGCGCTCCCCAGCGCACGCCTGGAGCGCAGAGTCTCGTGTGCCCGCCCGGAGATCATGCCCTGGTCGGTAAACATCGTGCCTGTGTGGATGTTCACTCGAATGAAGCGGGCACCTGCGGCCGTAGCGATGGCCAGTGCGGCGCGAGCGTCGTTTCGAAGCACGTTCACGCCCACCGGGAGCCGGGTGTTCCCCGCGATGGCATGCGCGGCAACGGTCATGGCGGCCACACTGACGTCGGGAACGGGCCCGGGGTAATAGGGGGCGTCCCCGTAGTTCTCGACGAGTACCCCGTCCACGCCACCGGACTCGAGAGCCTCCAGGTCCGCGAGTGCCGCATCGATGATCTGGTCCATGCTCCCTTTCCAGCGCGGGCTTCCGGGGAGGGGGGGCAGATGGATCATCCCGATCACGGGCTTGTCTATGGACCAGAGGGACGACAGCGGCATCCGATCCTCCCGGCGGGAATGCAGTTGCGCCCTCATTCGGAGAGAATCCTCCCAGGGAAGACCGCGTCTTCGCCGAAGCGATCGCGAAGAGTGTCGACGACCCGGGAGAGCGCCCGGTCTCGGTCGCTCTCGGGCTGTCCCGGGTCATCGAAGAGACCCAGCTGATCCCCAGCTCCTCGGGAACTCAGGTTCGTCACGCCGACCCCGAGAAGACGACATGGGGATCTCCGTCTGCGGCGAAGATCCGCCATCAGGCCGCGGGCCACCTGCCAGATGGCCTGGTTCGACTCCACTGCCTCAACCAGGCTCCGGCTTCGCTGGCGGGTGGTGAAGTCTCCGTCCCGAATCCTGACCGTAACCGTCCTGGCGCAGAGTTTGGAGCGTCGAAGGGAGCGGCCGACCGAGATGACGAGCCTCAGTAGTTGGGCTTCCAGCTGCGACTCCTCGGCGAGATCTCTGCCGAAGGTGCGTTCAGAGCTGATGGACTTCCGCTCCTCTCTCTCGCGGACGTGAGAGGTGTCGACCCCTCGAATCACTTGGTACAGCCACTTCGCACGAGATTCGCCATACCAACGCTCGAGCCAGTCTCGTTGGACCTCGAGCGCATCCGCCACGCTTTCCAGACCTCGCTTCCGCAGCGAATCCAGAAGAGCGGGACCGATGCCGGGGATGTCCCTCAGGGCCAGGCCGCTCATGAAGTCCCCTTCCTGCCCCGCCGGCACCACGCGCACGCCGCCGGGCTTGGCCACATTAGCCGCGATCTTGGCAATGGTTTTCTGGGTGCCTCCACCGATGGAAACGGAAATCCGGGTCCGGTCCAGGACCGTCTGACGGATGCGACGGGCGGTCTCCTCCAGGCTCTCGCCCCGGAGCATCCGTTCCGTGCCGGACAGATCGAGGTAGAACTCGTCGACGGACGCAGCCTGAACCACCGGAGCCAGGGCTTGAAGGACCGAGCGTACCTCCCGGCTGCGGCGGAGAACGGCGCGTCTGGAAACTCCCACCACCACGGCATCAGGACAGAGGCGTAGGGCCTGAGACGTGGGCATCGCCGAGCGCACCCCGAATCTCCGCGTCTCGTACGAGGCTGACGTCACCACGCCGCGCCCGCTGGGTGAGCCCCCCACAATCAGAAGCCGCGCTCGTCCCGCACCATCCGGGTCGTCGAGCCGGGCGACCTGGACGTAGAACTGGTCGCAGTCCACCAGAAGGATTCGGGCTGCCGGTGTCTCCGTCGATTGCACAGGGTGTCCCTCGGTGTAACTTGTGGCGCCTGTCCGGGTACTCCCGGACGATCCGGGACAGCTGGACGAACACAGGACGCCCCGGACACACTTGAACTTAGGGCCGTGCCCCAGTGGGCAAAACGGCATCGTTCGACGCAGCCACCCTGAGGAGGAGGATTCATGGCTTATCCCCATCAGCTCCCTGGTCTGGCCTATCCGTATGACGCTCTCGAGCCTCACATCGACGCAATGACGATGGAGATCCACCATCAAAAGCACCATGGGGGGTACACGAGCAAGCTCAACGCAGCGCTGGAGGGGCATCCGAAGTTCCACAGGTATTCCGCCGAACAGCTCCTGCGGGGGTGGCGGTCTCTGCCCGAGTCCATCCGGGCCGCCGTGAGAGACAACGGCGGCGGATACCACAACCACAGACTGTTCTGGGAGGTGATGGCTCCGGGTGGAAGCACCGCCCCCAGTGAAGAGTTGGCCGGAGCGCTCGAAGCGGCGTTCGGCTCCTTCGAGAGCTTCAAGGACCGTTTCAGCTCCACGGCTGCGGCGCGGTTCGGATCGGGCTGGGGCTGGCTGGCCGTCGGCGCGTTTGGACAGCTTCACGTCTTCTCCACCCCGAATCAGGACAGTCCACTCCTCGACGGTTACACTCCCGTTCTGGGCGTGGACGTTTGGGAGCACGCCTACTATCTGAACTACCAGAACCGGCGCCCGGACTACCTGAACGCGTTCTGGCACGTGGTGAACTGGGAGGCCGTCGCGGAGAAGTACGACGCCGCGAAGGACGGCTGGGTCGGGAGCGTGCACCGGTAGATCGCAGCAGGGTTCTCGGGCTGGCAGGAGGACGGCTGGCGCAGTGCGAGTCAGATACCCCTGCGCTTCAAAAGGGCGGGGGGTGCCTCATGCCGAGCAGCGGAGCTCGATTCTCGACTCGCGCTTCCGCCCCACGCCGGCCCGCTTCGCCCGCAATCTCCAAGAAGTGAACGCCCGAGCTTGTCTTGCTCGCGCCATTTGTTTATCTAATGCAGCCGAGCTGAGGTCTGTGTTCCTTTCCGGGTCGAGTTTTCGGAGTCAGACTTGCAGTATCGAGGAGAGATCGCGCCTGACGAAGGCGAGGAGATCGCGGTCTGTCACCGAGGTAAGAGCGTCGTGTCCGCAGAATCGAGCTCCTTCCCGCCCGAGTTGACGAGCGCCCGACGGGCGCAGGTCCTGGTCCTCCTCCTTTTCGCTTTCCTTCCGTCGGGGTTGGCCTCTCAGAGCCTGAGGGGCTCG
>JBDHKE010000323.1:0-2265 GCA_039586555.1 Gemmatimonadota bacterium
CGCGCGACGATCGCGGAACTCCTCCTGCTGTCCCCTTCGCAGCTGCCGAAGCTTCCCACGGTTGCTTCCACGCCTCCCCCGGGTCCCTCACTCGAGCGCGGGCAACTGCTGAAGAGCATGCTCACTGAAGCTCCGGAACTGGCGCGTCTCGAGGCGGAATACCGGGTGGCGGGGCGGGGCCTAGGCGTGGAGCTGGCCAAACGGATCCCCGACCTTGCCATCGGCGTCGAAGCGGAGTGGGAGGATGGCGGAGAGGTTGGTCTGGCACTGCCCTTCGGTTTCTCCCTCCCGCTGTGGAACGCCAACCGGGAGGGCGTGTCTGCGGCCCGAACGGAAAAAGCCACGGCCCTCGAGGCGTACCGCACCGCCCTGGATCGTGCCGTTGCCTCCATGGAAACCCTGAGGGGAAGGATCGGCCGCCTGGAAGGGCGTCTGAAGGTCCTGGTGGAGGAGATCCTCCCCTCCCACCTGTCGGCCCTCGAGGACGCCCGGCGCGCCCTCGAGGTGAGCGACTTCGATCCCCTGCAATACGTGGAACTGGAACGGGCGCACCGGGAGTGGCAAGAGGCGAAAATCGTACTGCTCGGGGAGCTCCTCGAGACGCGGATCGAAATGGAGGCCCTGGTCGGCTCGCCCCTCTTCCCTCTGCCGGAGGCGAAGCCCGAAAAGGAGAAGACGAAATGATCGCGAAAGTGTTCGCACCCATCCTCCTCTCCCTCGTCCTGACCGCCCTCGGCCTGGCCGGAGGGTGGTACGCGCGGTCCCAGACGGACACCGCTTCGCCCGCGACCGCAGTCGCGGAAGGGGAGGGGACGGCGGGCAAACCCGTCCTGTCGCCGCAGGCCCTGAAGAACCTGGGTGTGACCTGGGGCAGGGCGGAGAAGAAGGACCACGTGGTCGTCCGGGAGATTCCCGCGGTGGTCCACGAGATCCCCACTTCGATGCGGCCGGTGGTGGCCCGCTGGGGGGGGACGGTGAAGACCATCCTGCCCGCCTTCGGAAAAGACGGAGCCGCCCGTTCCTACGCGGGGTCCGTGGTGAAGCCGGGCGACGTGCTCCTATCACTTCTCCGGGCGCCCCTCCCCATGATCGACCGAGCCCTCACCGGGGAGATCGTCCAGGCGGTGAGCGAGTCGGTCCATGAAGGCGCGACGGAGCTCCGGTCGGCGCGGCGAACGCTGGAGGTGGCGGAGCTCGAATGGAAGCGCGTGCGGGATCTCAATCAGGGAAGCGAAGGCGACCTGCCCGTGATCCCGCGCCAGACCGAAATCAACTTGCGCTACGAAAAGTTGAAGGCCGCCGCGGAGGTCGAGAAGATCCAGACCAAGCTCTACCTCCACGGCCTGACGGAGAAGCAGATCGAGGCCGTGGCCACCGGATCGCCCGTCCCGCCCGCACCCGACCTGTGGAAGCGGGCGCTGGAGAGGAACGGGCTGTGGCCCGAGATCGGCGCCGACGTGCTGGCCCATCTCCCCGAAGCCCTCAAGAACCACCCGTGGACCTTCGCGGGCCTGGGCGAGCTGAACGCCCTGGGCCGCTGCGACGAGGCGTTCGTGACCGCCTTGTCGCGGACGAAAGGGCTGGGCCGGCGCTTCCACGAGATCGTAGCCCTGATCCAGCAGGGACACTCCCTGGAGGACGTGGTCGACCTCTATCGCACGGGTTCGCTGGACCAGACCGTAGAAGTCCGCGCGCCCGAGGGCGCGGCCGCCTGGGAGATCCGATCGGTCGCCGTGAAGGAAGGGGAGATGGTGGACACGGGAGCCCGGCTCTGCCTCCTGGCCAATCCGGAGCACGTGATCCTCGAGCTGGAAGCGGCGGGCGCGGATACGGCATTGGTGGAGAAGGCTCTGCTGGACGGGTCCACCCTGGATGCGCGGCCCCTGATCGAAGGGGTGAGCCCCCTGCTATCGAACTTCCGCCTCTCCGCGTACCGGGGCGAGGGCGACCCCCACGCGGCGCCGCGAGCCTACGCAGTGGTGAAAAACGACACGGTGTCCCTGCACGGCGAGGCGGGCTCCCGGTCCTTCCGGATCTGGCGCCTGCGGGAAGGGATGCGGTACATGGTCCGGGTGCCCGTGAAGGCACTGCAGGGCGTGTTCCCCCTGCCCAAGGGCGCCGTCGTGCAGGAAGGCCCGGAGAGGATCGTGTTCCTCCGATCAGGGGACGGCTTCAAGAGCCAGCCCGTCAACGTGGTGCACGAAGACTTCAAGACGGCGGTGGTCGCCGACGACGGCACCCTCTTCGAGGGCGATCCCGTCGTCC
>JBDHKE010000032.1:0-33613 GCA_039586555.1 Gemmatimonadota bacterium
AGATCCGGAGCGACACCGAGAGCCTCTGCTTCTCCGGAAGACGGCTCAGCGCCTTCCTCACCTCCGCGGCGCGCTCCCGGGCCATCAGGACCTCGCTCTGGTCTCGCGTCTCCGCCGGGTGCGGCATCGAGTCCGTCCATGGGTGCTCCTTTCGGCGGATCCCCTTGCGAAGGTGGCCCCGAGCCTCGTTGGCGGCGATGGCCAGCAACCAGGTCCGGAAGGTCGAGTCGCCGCGAAAGCCGGACAGCCCCCGCAACGCCTTGACGAAGGAGTCCTGCGTGGCATCCGCAGCAGCCTGCTCCTCCCCCAGAATCCCGAGCGCCACCCGATAGACCGCTCCGTAATGTCGCCTCACGAGCTCGTCGAGGGCCGCCGGGTCGCCCTCCTTCGCTCGACCAACCAGCCGGGAATCGGGCAGCGGCTTCAGCACATCGTCCGTCACCGACCGATTAGATGTCTGGACACGGGGGATCGTTAAATGGAGTGGGAACCGGAGCCAACGCGGAAACGGCTCGCGGTCGCTTCACCGTCCGGCCGCCTCACCGGCATCGGGGGCCTCGCACGGAGGGTCAGGCAGGAGGGGTCGAGGAGCCGCGCGGTTCGTCTCCTCCAGCTGGCTGGTCCTCGCCGCCAATCGAGTCCGCTACCAGAGCCGGCCGAGGTCGCGGCGCGAGGAGCCGCTCCCGCGTCAGCTCTGGAGCTGCGAGACCTTGGAGCGAAGGTGCTTCGATGGCTTGAAGACGGGCACCGCCCTCGAGGGGACTTCGACCGGGTCCCCCGTACGGGGGTTTCTGGCCATTCGAGACTTGCGGTTCCGGACCTTGAAGGTGCCGAATCCGCGGATCTCGATGTTCTGACCCTCGGCAAGCGCCCGCTTGACGGCGTTGAGGAACCCATCCACGACCAGGGCGCACTCCTTCTTGGTGATCCCGGGTCCGATCGCTTCGGCGACCTGTTCTACGAGGTCCGCTTTCGTCATCCGACGCCTCCAGGTGACATCCGCTTCGTTTGCGGCGAGGTCGAGGTTCGACGCCTCCAGAAAACCGGCCGCATAGGGTAACCCGTCAGAGCGCGGATCGTCAAGTGTAGCAGCAACCTACGCGATCCGAACAGGCGCGGAATCCTGATCCGAACCGCCTGGAGGGGGATTCGCCACGGCCCGCGCTCGCCGCGCCGGAGCGTCAACGCGCGACGCGGTGCCCCTCCAGGAGTGACACGAACTGGTCGAACAGATACCGGCTGTCGTGAGGTCCCGGCGCCGCCTCGGGGTGGTACTGAACCGAGAAGATGGGCCTGTGGCGGTGCGCGACGCCCTCGACCGTTCCGTCGTAGAGGTTCACATGGGTGAGCCGGAGGTCCGGAGCACCCGGGATCTCGTCTCCGTCGCCACCCACCACCGCGAACCCGTGGTTCTGGGAGGTGATCTCGACGGTCCCCCGGTCCAGGTTCCGAACGGGATGGTTCCCCCCATGATGCCCGAAGGGCAGCTTGAAAGTGTTCGCTCCGAAGGCACGGGCGATCAGCTGATGCCCCAGGCAGATCCCGAAGACCGGCACCTGGAGCTCGGCGAACCGCCGGATGACCGCTTCGGCGCGCGTCACCGCGGCGGGGTCGCCGGGCCCGTTGGAGAGAAAGACCCCATCCGGCTTCTCCCCGACGATGTCCTCGACGAGGGTGTCCGCCGGGAGAATGGTCACCCGGCACCCCCGCTCCGCCAGCAGCGCAGGCGAGTTCGCTTTGACTCCGAAGTCACAGGCGGCCACATGGAAGCGCTCCTCGCCGACCGCGGACACTTCGTACCGCTCGGTGGTGGAAACGCCACAGGCCAGGTCGAGGCCTTCCATCTTGGGATGGCGCAGCACCAGGACCCGCACCTCATCCTCGGCAGCGGTGGCGGGCGCGATGGCGCCTCTCATCGCTCCCTCGGAGCGGATGTGTCGGGTGAGCGCGCGGGTGTCCACTTCGGCGATGCCCACCACACCCTGTCGCTCCAGGTACTCCTGCAGGGATCCGGAGGCCCGCCAGGAGCTGAACGTGGGTGAAGCTTCCCGAACGATGAATCCGGAGACCTGGGCCTTGAGGGACTCGTTGTCGCGGGGCGTCACGCCGTAGTTCCCGATGAGGGGGTAGGTCATGGTCACCAGCTGCCCAGCGTAGGACGGATCCGTCAGGATCTCCTGGTATCCCATCATCGAGGTGTTGAACACCACCTCACCGACCGCCACACCGCCGCTTCCAAGACGCATGCCTTCGAAGCGGCGGCCGTCCTCGAGCAGGAGGTAGGCTGGGTCCCTGAGGTGTTCGGGTCTGCTCATGGGCAGGGCTCGGCTCCGGAGTGAGTCCGGGCGCAATGTAGCTTGGCGGGGTAGGTCGTCAAGGAAGAGGCGGGTCGGTAGGTTTCATTTCCTCATGGGGGATCCGGAACCGCGGCCCAGCGGGACGCCCGGGGGCCCCCTCGAGGGCACGCGTGAGCCGTGTGGGGCGAAGGGCCAAGCCCCTGGCGAGTCCCGAACCAAGGAGAACGAAAGGACCATGGCGGAGCTTCCGGTCGTCCTGATCCACGCCGACGAGTCCTGCCTGGGAAATCAGTTCCGGAACCAGCCCAGACCGGGCGGAGCGGCAGGCCTGATGGAGCATTGGAAAGGCAACCGTTGGATCCGACGGGACTACTGGCTCTCCTCTCCGGACACGACCAACAACCGTATGGCGTTGACCAGCGCCATCGCCGGGCTTCAGGCCCTCAAGCGAAGAAGCCGAGTCCTCTTCGTTTCCGACAGCCAGTACCTGGTGCGCGGAATGCGCGAGTGGGTTCCCGCCTGGCGGGCTCGGGGGTGGCGGAGGAAGGGTGGGCCCATCGAGAACCTGGAGCTCTGGAAGAGGGTGACCGACCTGGCGGCGGGGCACGTCATCCGCTGGGATTGGGTGCGGGGCCACGAGGGCCATCCCAAGAACGAGTATGCGAACCACCTGGCGATCCGAGCCGCGAGGAATCAGGACGACTCCCACGGTCTGGTGGAGTCCGGGTTCCTTGCCTGGCTCGAGGAGGAGCGTGAGGAGAGAGGTCGCTATCTCGACTACTTCGAGCTCGCGCCGCCCGAAACCAGTCCCGACGAGGTCATCGAGGGGGAATAGGGGACAAAAAAAAGTCCCTGCCGCGGCACGCCACAGCAGGAACTCTTTTTTTCGCTGGCGGGAAGCCTTCCTTCCGGTTGGATTCGCTCACGTGCGAGCGCCCGGCCTGCTTCCCTTACCCTCCTCGCGCGGTCCGCGATTCAGGCGCCCTCCAGCCGAGAGGGCTACGATGAAGACCAGCGACCTCTCCATCGGCTCACCAGGATCCAACCCCTGGCTCGCTGTCACCGGCCGACGTCCCGCCCGGCGACCCACATTCTTGATCCGTCTGAGGATGACCTTCGTCATCGATCTGACAGGCCGCATCAAGAACGCGATACCAGTATGCCCTTCCCGAGCCGCTACGTCAACCTTCGAAGCGAAACACCCATCGACAAGATTGAACAGATAGTAAAAGGATACTAGTGAAAGACTTAATTGTCCTGATATCACGTACCATGGAATGAGCAGCAATCCCGTATAAACATATCATTTCGATGGTTCGCCCTCTCGCCCTGATGGGCAGAGAGATAGAACGAGTTTGAAAAACTCGCTAACGGTCAGGACTCTTCTTCCAGGTGGGAGATTGTTGCGGGGACAACGGTCGCCGAGGCGTCGAAGACCTCCTCGAAGGCCCCGATGACGGGATGGAGGGCCTCTTCGACGGAGACCGGGCGGCCCAAGGCCCGACTGATGGAAGTCACCTCCCGGTCCTCGATCCCGCAGGGCACGATGGAATCGAAGTACTCCAGATCGGGGGAGACATTCAGGGCGAACCCGTGCGACGCGATCCAGCCGGAGGAGATCCTCACCCCGATGGCGCCGATCTTCCTTCCCTTCACCCAGACGCCGGTGAGCCCGGTCATGCGCTCTCCACGGAGGCCGAAGTGGTGCAACGCTCGGATCAGGACTTCCTCCAGGTCGCGCAGATACCGATGCACGTCCTTCCGGTCGGGCTTCAGGTCCAGGATGGGATAACCCACCAACTGGCCCGGTCCATGGTAGGTGACGTCGCCGCCCCGACCGACTTCGAAGAGCTCGATGCCCAGCTCGGCCCTGCGGTCTTCAGGGATGAGGACGTGCTCGGCCAGCGAGGAGCTGCCCAGAGTGATGACGTGAGGGTGCTCGAGAAGCAGGAGCTGATCCGGAATCGAACCGGCCCGACGACGCTGCACCAGGATCTGCTGGACCTCCAGCGCCCGGGCGTACGGCACCCGGCCCAACTCACGAACCTCCACGATTACCGGGCCCGGTGAGGGCGTAGATGTCACGGTGCCCTTCCCTCGTGCGATCCGAGAGGCCTCGGGGGCCCGTGGCCCCTCGGCCTCAGGCGTCCTCCGGGAACTCGTGCATGAGCTCCCTGATGCGCGACAGGAAGCGAGCTGCGTTGGCACCATCCACGATGCGGTGATCGTACCCGAGGGAGAAGAGCGAGCGCTTCCGGATCGCGATGCTGTCCTGCCCCGTCTCCGGATCGGTGATCACGACGGGACGCTTCTCGATGGCCCCCGTTCCCAGGATCGCCGAGGTGCCCTTGGGGATGATGGGCATTCCCACGAGGGTTCCCAGCACGCCCGGGTTGGTGATGGTGAAGGTGGCGCCCTGGATCTCGTGCGGGTCCAGCTGGCGGGCCCGGGCTCGCTCCGCCAGGTCGATGAGCCGGCGGGAGATCCCCACCAGGCTCAGGTCGTCGGTGTCGTGGATCACGGGAACGATCAACCCCGGATCCAGGTCCACCGCCATCCCCACGTTCACCCGCCCCCGGAAGATGAGGTTGTTCCCGGACACCGTGGCGTTGAGGGTCGGGAACTCCCGAAGGAGCCGGGAACAGGCCCAGGCCACGAAGGCGGTGTAGCTGACCCGCACGCCCTGTTCGCCCCATCGTGCCTTGTTCTCGGCCCGGAGCTGGTCCACCCGGGAGAAGTCGATCTCGATGAAGGAGTGGACGTGCGGCGCCACCCGTTTCGCCAGGACCATGTGCTCCGCCGTGAGACGGCGAATCTTGTCCATGGTCTCCACCCGGTCTCCCTCCCGCACGGGGAATTCGGGGTGTTGGGCCTGACTGTAGAAGAGCGACCACAGCTCGGACGGGGCTCCGGCAACGGGAACCGCCGGCACGGGAGTCGGGGCCGCCGGTGCCGGCGAAGGCGCGGGGGTCGGGGGAACCTCCGCCGGAGCGGCAGGAGCCGCGGGCGCGGGGGTCGGGGGAACCTCCGCCGGAGCGGCAGGAGCCGCGGGCGCGGGGGCTTCCACGGCGGGAGCCTCCGCTTCCCCCCCCGACTCGATGAAGTCCAGGATGTCCTGTTTGGTCACGCGGCCGGCGTGACCGGAGCCCGGCACCCGCGCCAGATCGATCCCGTGCTCTTCCGCGATTCTGCGGACCACCGGGGTGGACCGCTGCCGCAATCGCTCCTCGGCGGTCTGCTCCTCCGGAGGGGTCGCCGCTTCGAGCGCGGCCGCCGGCACGGAGGTGTCCGCGGGGGCGGCCTCGAGCGCCGTAGGGGCGGCCTCCACCGGGGCCGCGGCGGCCTCGACCGGGCCTGGGACGGCTTCAGCCGCGGCAGGCCCGGGCTCCGGGACCTCCTCCGCCTCGCCGGCGGCTTCGGGTGGCGGGGCCACCGCTACCGCCTCCGTGTCGATGTATGCGACGATGGTGCCCACCTCAACCGTCTGGCCCTCCGCCACCAGGATCTCGACCAGCGTCCCCGCCGATGGCGACGGGATCTCGGCGTCCACCTTGTCCGTGGAAATCTCGAGGATGGGCTCGTCCCGCTGGACAGCTTCGCCCACGCCCTTCAGCCATTTCGATACCGTTCCCTCCGCGATGGACTCGCCCATCTGCGGCATGGGGACTTCGATTCGAGCCACTCTGGAAACTCCAGTGGGTGAGTGTCTGGGTGCTGCGACAGCACCCTAGTCTATTCCAGCTCTAGTAATTGGCAAGATAACGGAGCGCCGTCACGATGTCGGTGACCTGCGGAAGAAAGTAGTCCTCCATCACCCCCGAGTACGGCACCGGCGCGTCGATGGCCGTGACCCGCAGAATCGGCGCGTCCAGCCACTCGAAAGCCCTCTCGTTCACGCGCATGGCGATCTCGCCGGCAATCCCTCCGGTTCGGGTGTCCTCGTGAACCACCAGGATCTTCCCGGTCTTCCGCACACTCGCGACGATGGCTTCATCGTCCAGGGGGAGAAGCGTGCGAAGGTCGACGACCTCCACCTGGATCCCGTCCTCCTGCTGAACCACTCCGGCGGCCTCCAGGCTGCGATGCACCATCAACCCGTAGGTGACGATCGTCACGTCCTTGCCTTCCCGAGCGGTCCTGGCCTTCCCCAGGGGAACGACGAAGTCCTCCCGGGGGAGCGTCTCCCGAAGGAAGGGGGCCCGGTACAGCCCCTTGTGCTCCTCGAAGATGACGGGGTCCTCGTCACGGATCGAAGCCTTGATCAGCCCCTTGGCGTCATAGGGCGTGGAGGGGTAGACGATCTTGAGGCCGGGCGTGTGGAAGAACGCCATCTCCACGTTCTGCGAGTGGAAGGGCCCTCCGCGATTGCCGCCCCCCACGGGGCCCCGGATCACCATGGGAAGCGGTCCGCTTCCCCGATACCGCGACGTGGCCACGTAGTTGGTGATGATATCGTACGCCGGGGAGATGAAGTCCATGTACTGCATCTCCACCACGGGACGCAGGCCCATGTGGGCCGCACCCGCGGCGGCCCCCGTGAAGCCAGCCTCCGAGATGGGAGTGTCGATCACCCTCTCTTCCCCGAAGAAGTCCAGGAATCCCCGGGTGAGCTTGAAGGCCCCTCCGTAGACCCCGATGTCCTCGCCCAGAAGGAAGACCGAGGGGTCCCGCTCCATCTCCTCGAACAGCCCCTCGCCAATGGCCTCCAGGAAGGTGACGGGCTCGCCTCGTTCGCTCCCGGTCACATGCTCGGGCTTGGTCCGCGGCACGGTACCTCCAGTGGGCGCTTCGGTCAGCTTCGACGGGGATCCGGAAGGGCGAGCCGGGTCCACGGAGCCCGCAACTCTACGTCCGAGTACACGGCTTCCAGAGCCGTCACTCCCTCTGGCTCCCCCTCCGTCACGGCCAGGTCCGCCGCATCCTTCACCTCCAGCTCGGCCCGGTGAACCAGGGCCGCCAACTCCCCGCCCGTCGACCAATCCTCCGCCAGCATCCTGGCCAGAAACTGGAGAATGGGGTCCTTCCTCTCCCACTCTTCCAGCTCCGCCGCGGGAACGTACTCCAGGGCATCGTGCTGCGCGTGCCCGACCCTTCTGTAGGTGCGGAGCTCCAGCAACGTGACACCCTCTCCCGCCCTTGCCCGTTCCACCGCTCGCCGCGTCGCCTCCAGCACGGCAATCACGTCGTTGCCGTCCGCCGACTCTGCGTGGACGCCGTACCCCGGCGCCCGTTCGGTGAAGCTCCCGATCCTCGTTTGCTTCGACGTGGGGGTGGAGAACGCCCAGGCGTTGGCGATGACGGCCACGACCATGGGGCACCGCCGGGCCGCCGCCAGATTCAGACCCTCATGCCAGGCCCCGGTGGAGGTGGACCCGTCCCCGCACAGTACCACCCCCACCCGATCCTCCCCCTTCATGCGGAACGCCAGGGTCACGCCCGCCATGACCTCCAGCATGGCGCCCACCGAGCCGATGGGGCCCAGGAGCCCCCGGCGGAGATCGGTGAACCCCAGCCCCGACTCCCTCCCCCGGCTGGGGCTCGTGGCCCGGGAGAGGAACTGCCGAAAGTACTCCAGCGGGGTGGCTCCCATCAGGAACACGGCGCCGGCATCCCTCACCGTGGGCGCCAGCACGTCTCCGATTCCGTCACCTCGGCGGCGCAGCGGGTACGCCACTCCCACCGAGCACGCTTCCTGGCCGAGGCTGCGGTACAGGTTGCCCCGAACCAGTCCTTGCCGGGCCTGAGTCTCCAGCCGCTCCTCGGCGGCCCGTGCGAGAGCCATCCCGTAGAAGAGCTCGTGGAGCTGCGGGCGCGTCAACCCGGCCACCAACGTCTGCTCGTCCATCCGATTGGATGCCTTACCCCTTACCACACGAAACCGCCCCGGCGCTGGAGCAACCTCCGGCGGCGGGGCGGGCGAGACCTGCTTCAGTCTTCAGGCGCTGCGAGAGCTGATCAGCTTCCCTCGCCTCCCGGTTCCTCGCTGCCGCCGGGAGGGGGAATCTCCCCGCCCCCGGTGGTGGCGGGTGGCTCCTCCGCTCCCGGGAGAAGCGGGGCCGGCGCCGGAGCGGATTCGGGCACGGCGTCCCGAAGGATGGATTCCGGCTGGGCGCTCCGGGAGGACATGATGGCCAGCACGAGGGCCAGAACCAGGAAGATCGTCCCCGTGATCCAGGTGGTTCGGGTCAGGAACGTGGTGGCCTGACGGCCCCCGAGGATCCCCTCGGTCATGGCCGCGCCACCCCCGACGGCGGCCAGCCCGCCTCCCTTCCCCGACTGAAGAAGGATCACCAGGCCCAGTAACAGCCCGTCGAGGACGAGAACGGCCAGCAGAAAAGCGTAGATCATGACTCTCGAACCTTGGAGGAATCGGCTTCCTGAAAAGCTCCCAAAGCTCTACCGTCGTGAGGGTTATGTCAAGCGGCCGGACTCGCTACTCGCTCCCCGCCGCTTCGGCGATGCTCGCGAAGGACCCGGGATCCAGACTGGCCCCCCCCACCAGCACTCCATCCACGTGCGGCGCCGCCAACAGCACGGCCGCGTTGCCTGGTTTCACGCTCCCGCCGTAGAGGATGGGGACGGTGTCCGCCCGCGGGGACCCCAGGCCGTCCGCCAGGCGCCCTCGCAGGGTGGCGTGGGCGTTGGATGCGTCCTCCGGGGTCGCCGTCTCTCCCGTCCCGATCGCCCACACAGGTTCGTAGGCGATCATGAATCCCACGTCGTCATCCGCGGGGAGGGCGGAAATCGCGGCGTCCAGCTGACGCAGGATGACGTCGTCGACGCGCCCGGCGCGGCGCTCCTCCAGAGTCTCACCCACGCAGACCACAGGCAGGAGTCCGGCTTCCAGGGCCGCGGCCACCTTGCGAGCCACCGCCTGGTCGGACTCCCCGAAGATGTGGCGTCGTTCCGAGTGGCCGATCAGGCAGTGGGTGGCTCCCGCCTCCGCCGCCATGGGCGCCGACACCTCGCCGGTGAACGCCCCCCGTTCCTCCCAGTGGATGTTCTGCACCCCGAGGGCGATCTCCGTGCGGGCTCCACGGGCCTCCAGAGCCGCGAGGAGGGATACCGCGGGTGGAAAGACCAGCAGACGCACCCGCTCGGTGTCCACGGAGGGAGAAAACCGCTGAAAGAAGTCCCGCGTGGCCCGGGGTCCGTGATGCATCTTCCAGTTTCCGGCGATGACGATCATCCGGTTCATCGTCTCGATCCTCGATCCTGGGAAGTCATGCGGATCCTCGATCCCTGGACATCATCCCGGCTCTCTACCCTTGGAAGCCACCCCCACCTTCACTTCTCGGACAGAGCCTCCACTCCAGGCAGCTGAGCGCCGGCCAGGAACTCCAGGGAAGCCCCCCCTCCGGTGGACACGTGGCTCAGCCGAGGAACGACACCAGCCTTCTCCGCTGCCGCCGCCGAGTCTCCGCCTCCCACGACGGACAGGGCACCTCCGTCCGTCGCCTCCGCGATGGACCGTGCCACCGCCAGCGTTCCTTCGGCGTACGGGGCCGCCTCGAAGACCCCCATGGGTCCGTTCCAGACGATGGTGGACGCGGCCCGAAGCTCGGCGCCGAACATCTCCCAGGTCCGGGTGCCGACGTCCCCGATCACGTCCCCCTCGGCCACCTGATCCCGGTCCACCACCCGGGTGATGGCCTCCTCTGCGATGCTCTCACCCACCACGCAGTCCACCGGAAGAAGGAGTCGGTCACCCGCCCTTTCCAGGATCTCCCTGGCCATGTCGATGCGGTCCTCCTCCACCAGCGACGCCCCGGTGGCCAGCCCCAGGGCCCGGAAGAAGGTGTTCGCCATCGCCCCACCGACCAGGAGCCGGTCGACCTTGGGCAGGAGGGCGTCCATCACGTCGATCTTGCCGGAGATCTTCGAGCCCCCCAGCACCGCCACGAAGGGACGCCGAGGGTCACCCAGTGCCTCGCCCAGGAAGCGCAGCTCCCGCTCCATCAGGAAACCGGCCACGGCATCACCCCCGCGGCGGCGGATCTCCCGCGCCGCCCCCTCGGTGGAGGCGTGGGCCCGGTGGGCGGTTCCGAACGCGTCGTTGACGTAGAACTGGCCCAGATCGGCCAGGTCTCGCGCCAGTTGCGGGTCGTTCTGCGTCTCTCCTGCGTGGAAGCGGGTGTTCTCCAGAACCACGATCCCGCCGTCACCGAGGGCGGAGGTGGCCTCGACGGCATCGGGACCGATGGTGCTGGGGCAGAAGGCCACCTCGGCGCCGAGAATCTCGGACAGTCGAGCCCCCACCGGCCGAAGGGAGAGCTCCGGCCGCACCTGTCCCTTCGGCCTACCCAGATGGGAGAGGAGCACCAGCCGGGCTCCTCGATCCCTCAGGTATTCGAGGGTGGGAACGCTTCTCCGGATCCTCGTGTCGTCCGTGACCCGTCCATCGGCGTCCAGGGGAACGTTGAAGTCCACCCGGACCACCGCTTTTCGGCCTCTCAGGGAGTCCGGCGGGAGGTCCGCAATCGTCTTTCTGCTCATGGCCAGATTCGAGCTCGTGGGCGCCGGAAGGTGCCGGGACGATTCCGTCCGGCAGGGGGACTCGTGTAGACTCTTGCTTCCTGAAGGTCGTCCGGCGGCAGCAAGGTAAGCCCGCCCGGCAGCGCCGACAATGCGACGCGGACACCCGGGCGAGCAACCGCGGCTTCGTCCGGTCCCGGATGCGCGCGGAAGGAAGCGCGGACCCCTCGTAGACCCTCGCCTAGGGGCCCGCTGGCGAGTGCTGCCGGAGGGAGGGCTTCGCCTATCGACGGCCCGGGTTCGGCGGTCCCGGGCGGAGGGGCGAGCGCATCACCGCAGCCCGTCCCGACAGCGGATCACGCAGCTCCAGCACGACCTGATCGGCCCCGTCCGGAACCGACGCGTGGACTCGAACGGGCGACGGCTCTGCCGAGATCCGGAGGCGTGTAACGGACCAGCGTTCCCCGCGCCGGCTCAGGAAGAAGACCCCCAGATCCAGCGTGTCCGTCGCCGCCCCGGCCAGCTCCGGGGGAACCTGGAGGCCCACGGCCACCCGCAACCGCGACAGATCCGCTGCACGGACGGGCTCCACCGTGGCGGAGAGCGGAAGCAGGTCATCGTCGGAGCCCCGGCTGCTGTGGGGGAGGATGTCCTGAAGCTCCCGAAGGTACGCTGATGCCTCGGCGGTCAGGTCCAGATGGAACTGATCCGCGAGCCGCCGCAGGGTGAGGTCCGGGCCGGGTCCGTAGTCCCAGAACACCGTGCGGATCCCCCCCTCGTTCCCGATGGCCCGGATCTGCAGGGGACGCCCGTACCGGATCCAGGTCTGGGCCGCCCCGGAGCTCAGGCTGCGAAACCGCAGAAGGGCATACGTGCAGCGGGCCAGGTGTTCCACTTCCCGTTCGTTGACCGGCGTGAGAAGCAGAGGATCGAGAGGCCCCCAGAAGCGGTCTCTTTCGTCTTCGCCTCCGAGACCCTCCTCGCTCTCACCGGCGAGACGCTCCCCGAAAGCCCCGACAGGGCGTAGGGAGGCGAAGTCACGCATCCGCTGCGCCAGAGGATCGGGCAGGCGGTCGAGGGCGACCCGGAACCGCTCCATGGCCTCCTGTGACCGGCCGAGGCGATGAAGGGCCAGGCCCGTGAGGAGCACCCCTTCGACCTGGCCCTCGGGCGTGGCCTCGAACCTCCGGGCGATCTCGAACGCCTCCTCCCAGCGGCCCTCGTCGGCCAGCGCCAGGACGAATTGTCGATTGGCGCCCCGGTGACCCGCATCGGCGACGAGAGCTTGACGGAACGACTCGAGCATCTCGGAACGCTCGGCGTCACCCAGGGACTCCAGGGACTCGAAATGGGTCCGCATGAGACGGTCGAATTCCCCAGCACACAGGTAGTTCCAGGAGACCAGAACGGAAGCGTCGGCGTAGGCCCCGCTGGCGAGGCCCGCCGCCTCGGCGCACGGCCACGCGGCGAGAGCCGACGAGGGCACGCGCCCCAGGGACCTCCAGGGCAGCCATCGCTCGGCGAGCTGTGCCCCTCGACCGAAATGCAGATCGGCCAGTACGCTGGGCGGAACGGTTCCCGTGTACTCCCCCGCCCTCTCGATTCCTCGCTCGAACAGACCCAGAGCCTCGTCCTTGAGCCCCTGGCTGCGACGGACCTGCGCGAGGGCGAGATAGGGAGCCGGGTTCCGGGGATCCCGTTCTATGGCCGCCTCCAGCGCCTCCGACGCCGAACGCCACAACTGCGAGAGAAGGTGCGCCGGCGGCGTGCCCGTGAGAAGCTCGTCCAGCGACGCCCAGGGCTGGCCCTGCTCAGGATCCAGTGCCCGGGCGAGAAGATCCATGGCGTCCTGCGGATAGGGGAGAGGCGGAGGATCCACGTCCATGTCCCACTGAAGGCGGGCTCTCGGGTCTCCGATGGACGGCCGCTCCAGCAGGTCCGGGCTCAGGGGCTCGACCACTCCTCCCGGAGGAGGGAGCGCGGTCGGCACCTCGAAGACCACCGGGAACTCCACCCAGGTGCTTACGGGAACGTCCAGGCGCAGAGCCGGGGCGAAGCGCAGGAGCGGCGCAGCGGCCAGCGCGGCCCGGTCCAATCGTTCGAATCCGGAGCTCTCGGCCACGCTCGCCTCGACCACGGCGCCGGTGGAATCCACCCACATGAGCAGGACGACCGTGCCGCCCATCCCAGCGCTCTGGAGCTCCCTGGGGTAGTACCTCTCGATCAGTCGCTCCGACCCATCGGGGTCAAGGAGCTCCGGAAGCCTCGTCTCGCCCACCGGAACGGCAGGTACCGGCTCTTCGGCGGCCTGCAGCGGCGGGAGCATGGGCTGCGCTTCCGTCACTCGAGGAACGGCACCCGTGGGAAGCGGAGGCGGGAGCTCCACCGCCCGCGGCAGACTCTGCTCCTGGACAGGCTGGACTTCTTCCGTGACGATTCCCACGCTCCGGAGGAAACGAGCCAGCGCGCCCCGGGCGGGCGGAACGAACAGTCCCCCCAGAAGGACCGCCGCGAGGCAGGCGGCCAGCAACGGACGGACGAGGGGAAGCCTGTGGCGGACCCCCATCTCGGCCCACGCCCGTTCCAGCTCGGCGGCGAGCTCCGGAGCGAAGGAGGGTCGCTCTTCGATCTGGATGGACTCCAGGTCCCGGACCAGCTCCTCGCAGCCAGGTGGGACCCCGGAATCCCGGGACCGAAAGTCCTTGAGTTCGAGAATCGACATCTATTCCTGCGTCATCTTGTGGACGGCCTCGCCCAAGCGTTTGACCGCCCTGTGAAGTCGAACGGCAACGGCGTTCGGGCTGATTCCCAGCACCTGCGCGATCTCCGCGTTTCCCAGCTCCGATCCGTACCGGAGAGAGAGGATCTCCTGGTCCGCTGCGCGCAGGACCCGGTTGGCGTTGAGGATCCGCTGGATCCGCTCCTCTCTGAGGAGCCTCTCCTCCTGCGTCGGTTGGTCCGCCACCAGGTCCGGCACGCGGTCCAAGGAGACGTGAAGGGAGCTCCGCCTGCGGAGGGAGCGCAGGTGATCCGTAACCGCATTGCGCGCGATGCGGAGCAGCCAGGTCTTGGGAGAGGACCGCGCCGGATCGTACCGGGAGATGGAGCGCAACGCTTTCAGGAAGACGTCCCCGGTGATGTCTTCCGCCATCTCCCGGGTCGCGACCCGGAAGCGGACGTAGCGGTACACCGTCGAGCGATGGGCGTTGTACCACCCCTCGAAGTCCTGCGGAAGCTTCCTGGCACCGACCCGGATGCCGGGCGCCTTCTTGCGGGTCTTTCCCTCCACTGGCATCACCCCAAGATACGTCGCGGGGGGGGGCGCGCTTACCGCTCGAGCGCCTGGTGCACCGTCACAGAAGTGAGGCCGAAGCTCTCCATGGCTGCCGGACTGCCGGGGCGGCGCACTACAGATCCGTGCGGACCTGGACCTCCGCGCGTTCCGTAGTCCCGGAGCTCAGCCGCACCTCCAGAGCCGTCTCGCAGTGCGTACAGAGGATGTGCACCGGCGCGTCCGGCTGGAGGGAGACCGCATCCGTGTGCCCGCAGACAGGGCAACGATATCGATGCCAATCCGGGGTGCTCTCAGCGTCCCCCGGACCGCTTTCGTCTCGGGAGCTCCTCATGGGAAGCCTCCTTCGATGCCCGGGCGTCCACGGCTCCGGACTCCCGCGGCCTGGAATCCCGGGGAAACCCTCGGTCGCTCACGAGGACGGCGACCGACGACCGCCCCGGCCTGCCCGTCCCTCAGACGGATGCGCCCAGCCGGGCCCCGACGAAGCGGACGAGATCCACCACGCGAGCCGAGTACCCCCACTCATTGTCATACCACGAAAGAACCTTGACCATCCGTCCGTCGACCACGTTGGTGCTGAGGGCGTCCACCGTGGAGCTCGCACCGTTCCCGATGAAGTCCGTGGATACGAGGGGCTCGTCCGTGATGGCCAGGACTCCCTGCAAGGCCCCTGCCGCGGCCTCCCGGAAGGCCCCGTTCACCCCCTCCACGGACGTGTCCTGCTCCACTTCGGCCACCAGGTCCACGAGGGATACATTGGGCGTTGGGACCCGCAC
This sequence comes from Gemmatimonadota bacterium, assembly GCA_039586555.1. Lineage (GTDB taxonomy): Bacteria > Gemmatimonadota > Gemmatimonadetes > Longimicrobiales > Gaopeijiaceae > JBDHKE01. The sequence continues at coordinate 14,844 of JBDHKE010000032.1, forward strand.
GGCCATGCCGTCAATCTTCCCTTTCACTTCAGGGATGACCAGGCCGGTCGCCTTCGCAGCACCGGTGGTGGTGGGGATCATGGACAGGGCGGCCGCCCGGGCCCGGCGCAGGTCCTTGTGGGGGAGGTCCAGAATCCTCTGGTCGTTGGTGTACGAGTGGATCGTCGTCATGAGGCCGCGGCGGAAGCCGAACCGTTCCATGAGGACCTTGACCACGGGCGCCAGGCAGTTCGTGGTGCAACTGGCGTTCGAGATCACGTGGTGCGCGTCGGGATCGTACGCATCGTGGTTGACCCCGACGACCACGGTGATGTCCTCCTCCTTGGCCGGGGCGGAGATGATGACCTTGCGTGCGCCCGCCTCCAGGTGGAGGGCGGCCTGCTCTCTCTTGCGGAAGAGGCCGGTGGCCTCCACCACCACGTCCACTCCCAGCTCGGACCAGGGAAGGCGAGCCGGATCCCGCTCGCTGAAGACCCGCATCTCGTCTCCGTCGACGACGAGTCCGTTCTCGGACAGCTCCACCGAGCCGGGGTAGGCGCCGTGAACGGAGTCGTAACGGAGGAGGTGAGCCAGGGTCTCGTTGTCCGTCAGATCGTTCACCGCCACGAAATCCAGGTCCGAGGCGCCAGACTTCTTCGCCACTCTCAGAACGAGACGGCCGATACGCCCAAATCCGTTGATGCCTACCCGTACGGACATCGTTTATCGCTCCTGTGTGTCCCTTCGTGTTCGCTCTCGGCGTTTCGCCAGAACCGACGTGCCCCGCAGCGGTACCCGCGAGTAGTGTCCCCGCCGGTGCGGGGAGCCCGGGGGTCTCTACCCCGGTGCCGCGGAGAGGGCCCGCGCGAACGTGAGAATCTCCACCTCGCGCGCTCCCACGGCGGCGAGGGCCCGAGCCGCTTCCGAAGCGGTCGCCCCGGTGGTCAGCACATCGTCCACCAAGATAACACGCCGATCGGACAACTCGACATGCGCGTCGGGGCGCGCCGTGAAGGCCCCGCGCACGTTAGCCAGGCGCTCGGATGGCGGCAAGAAAACCTGCGTCCGGCTTCCCCCCCCTCGCTGCAGGAGGTCCCGAACCGGGTAGCCCGTACACCGGCCCAGCGCCTCCGCCAGGACCAGGGCCTGGTTGTATCCCCGGGCACGCTCCCTCCTGCGGGTGGTGGGCACGGGGACCAGCACCGCCCTCTTCCCACTCGGCTCCTCGAAGCTTCGTGTCATCCGCTCCGCCATGAACGGCGCGAGAGATCTCCATCCTCCGTACTTGAGCCCATGCACCAGGCGGTCCGCCGGGGGCTGGAGGAGCACCGCCGCGCGAGCGCTCACCACCACGGACGGCCAGGCGGAGCATTCCAGGCAGGGCCTCCCGGGCGATCGCCTCGTGCCGTGGGGCGCTCCACAGCGAGGACAGAGAGGGGCCGGGGGCGCCCGCAGCCGCGTTCGGCAGCCGGGACAGATCGGGTGCGGTCGGTCGGAGGGAGTGAGGCGGGCTCCGCACCCCAGGCAGCCACGGGGGAGGAAGAACTCGAGGACCTCGAGAACGACCGCGGATTTCCTCAAGGGACGGGGCGGGAACGGAGCGCCTGGGCCATGTCCTCCACCGGCGCCTCTGCGCCCCACCAGCGCTGGAACGCCGCCGCTCCTTGCCCGATCAGCATCTCGGTACCGTCGGCGGCGAGCACTCCCAGGCGACGGGCTTCCCGGACGAGCGGCGTCTCGTCGCCTCCGTACACCAGGTCCAGGACAGCCCCCACCTTCCCCAACCTGCCCAGATCGACGGGAAGGGGGTCGGCGGCGGACAGCCCCAGGGCGGTGGCGTTCACCACCACGTCGAAGGGCCGGCCATGCGCCCCCTTCAGGTCGTCCAGAGCCCGGGCCCGGTCATCTCCCATCCGGGACACCATCTCCCGGGCGCGGGAGATGCCGCGGTTGAACACGAGGATCTCGTCGCTGTCCTGCCACAGGAGTTCCAGCAGCGCCGCCCGCGCCCCCCCACCGGCTCCCAGCAGCAGGACCCGCGCACCGGCGACGGTCCCTCCCACCAGAGCCTCCACGGCTCTGCGAAATCCCTCCACGTCCGTGTTGTGGCCGTGGATCGCACCCGCCTCCCACCAGAAGGTGTTGCACGCTCCGGTGCGGACGACGGCCTGCGAAGGCACCTCCACCACCGAGGCCGCGAGCTCCTTGTGGGGGATCGTCACGTTCCCGCCGCCGCCGGCCCGGGCCAGGGCGGGGATGAGCGAGGCGCAGCCGGTGGGGTCGCAGCGGAGGGCGACGTACACGCCGTCCACCCCCGCCGAGAGGAACGCGGCGTTCTGCATGACCGGAGAGAGGGAGTGCCGCACCGGGTCTCCCAGGAGCGCGAAAAGCCGGGTGGAGGAGGAGATCATCGGGTCAGGGGGCGAGGAGGGGCGCGAGCCTGTCCAGCACCATCCCCACCAACTCCCGCAGCTCCTGGAAGGTCGCGTCGTAGACCGAGTCGTCCCCCCCGAACGGATCGGGGATCGAGCGCCCCGGACCCTCTCCGTTCGTGCCCTCCGCGAACTCCGTGAGAAGCATGCTCTTCCCCTCTCCCCCCAGATCCCCCGCTACGAGCAGGTGGTGCGGCGACATGGTCAGGATCAGGTCCGCCCAATCCACCAGGTCCCGGGCCAGAGGAGTGCTGCCGTGCCCCTCCAGGTCGAGGCCGCCGCGCGCGGCGGCCCGGCGGGCCCCCCGGGACGCGGGGAAGCCCGGCTGAGCGGAGGACCCGGCGGAGCGGATCTCCACATGGTCCCATCCGCGTTCGGCGAGGGCCGAGCGCGCCAGAGCTCCGGCCATGGGGCTCCGGCAGGTGTTGCCGGAGCAGACGAAGAGGATGCGGTAGGCCTCGCCCGCGGCCGGGGTCTCGTCAATCTTGCCCATGGATCTCCGCAATCACGGATTGAAGCTCTCTCGACCCTACCGCTCCCGCACGAATCACGACGGGGACCCCGTCCGAGCAGTCCACCACGGTGGAAGGCGCGGAGAACGGGAGCTCGCCCGCGTCCAGGACCCACAACGAGCCGCCGGCGCCCAGCGCCCCCGCGACCTCCCACGCCTCCTCGCCGGAGCGGGCAGGCTCTTCACCCGGGGCGTTGGCGCTCGTGGAGGTCAGAGGCTCCCCGACGCACTCCACCAGGGCCGCGGCCACCCGGTTGGGGCTCTGGCGTACGGCCACACCCCCCGCCGTGCTCCGTATCCCGGCGGGGAAGCTCCCGGAAGCATCGGACAGGACGAGGGTGAGGGCGCCCGGCCAGAACGCCCGCGCCAGAGCCAGGGCCGCTGGGTTCCAGCGCAGACTCTCCACCTGGCTCGGACCGGACACCAGCAGCAGCACCGGCTTGTCCGGCTCCCGATCCTTGAGGCGGAAGAGCCTCTCCAGCGCCGCCTCCCGCGCCAGACATCCGAAGCCGTAGACCGTCTCCGTGGGGTAGGAGACGAGCCCTTCCGCGCGGAGATGGACCGCCACGTCCTGGAGCACCCGGGCAGAAGGGGCCTCCGGGGAGATCCGGACCCGCCTGGGAGCGGCGCTCATCCCCGGAGGAGGTGCTCGGCCCAGGAGACGTCCTCCGGCCGCGTGACCTTCAGGTTGGTGCGGGACCCTTCCACCAGGACCACCGGTGTGCCGTAGCGCTCCACCAGAGCCGCGTCGTCGGTGGCCCAGATCCCCTCGGACGCCGCGCGCCGGTACGCGTCCACCAGCACGTTCCGGGGAAAGGCCTGGGGAGTCTGGGCCCGCCAGAGTCTCGAGCGGTCCGGTGTGCCGACGATGCGTCCCGACTCGTCCACCTCCTTGACGGTGTCCTCAACCGGCCAGCCCGCCACGGCCCCTCTCCCCTGAATCGCCTCTGCGAAGCACCGATCGATGATGGCGCGCGTCACCAGTGGCCGCACCCCGTCATGGACGACGATCACGTCCAGCTCCTCGGGCAGACCCTCCAGAGCGGCCAGGACCGAAGCGCCCCGGGATACGCCTCCCGGTACCACCCGCACCTTCGGCTCCTCCACCAGCCAGGACGGAGGAGCCTCGGCATCCTCCGGGGGGAGGGCCACGGCCACCGCCACCACCTCCGGATGATCCAGGAAGGGTCGCAGGGCGTGCAGAAGGACGGGCGTCCCGGCCAGCTCCAGGTATTGCTTGCGCTGCCCACCCATCCGGCGGCCCGATCCTGCCGCGGGCACGGCCACCCCGGCTCTCATGCGCAACCTCGCGTCCAGCCCGACTTCCCCTCGTCCAGCGGCTTCACGGGCGGGGGAAGGCCGAGCCGCCGTGTCCGGCGGGCGCCAGTTCCTCGGCCCGCTCGTCCACGGAATCGAAGCGGGTGTACTGCTTGTGGAAGTAGAGGCGGACCACGCCCGTGGGACCGTTGCGCTGCTTCCCGATGATCAGGTCGGCCTGGCCCTCCAGGCTCTCGCGCTCCTCCCTCTTAGCGTAGTACTCCGGGCGGTACAGGAACATGACCAGATCGGCATCCTGCTCGATGGAGCCCGACTCCCGCAGGTCGGAGAGCTGAGGCCGCCGGTCCGTGCGCTGCTCCGGCGCCCGGCTGAGCTGGCTGAGAGCGACCACCGGCATCTCCAGCTCTTTGGCCAGCGCCTTGAGGCCCCTGGAGATCTCGCTCACCTCCTGCTGCCGGTTCTCCGAGCGGCGGGATCCCGTCATGAGCTGCATGTAGTCGATGACCAGCAGCCCCAGGTCCTGCCGCTCCGCCTTGAGGCGCCGGGCCTTCGCCCGCATCTCCAGGACCGTGCTCCCCGGGGAGTCGTCGATCCAGATGGGCGCGGTGTTCAGGTGGCCCGCCGCGGCGGCGAGCCGCTGGTGCTCGTCGGAGGTGAGCATGCCCCGCCGGAGTCGCTGCAGGTCCACCCGTCCCTCCGCGCACAGGAGGCGCTGTACCAGTTGCTCCTTGGACATCTCCAGGGAGAAGATGGCCACGGGAATCCCGTGGTCGATGGCGGCGTTCTGGGAGACGTTCAGCACCCAGGAGGTCTTCCCCATGGAGGGACGGCCGGCCACCACCACGAAGTCGCTCTTCTGGAGGCCCGCGGTGAGCCGGTCGAGCGTCGGGTACCCCGTGGGAATGCCCGTGAGCCCACCCTTCATCTCCTGCAGCCTCTCGATGTGCTCGAAGGCGGGCCACAGCGCCTCCTTGATCCAGACGAACCCCTCTCGGGCCTGTCCCTCGGCCACCCGGAAGATGCGTTGCTCCGCCCGGTCCAGGATCTCCCGCACGTCGCTCTCGCCCTGCTCGTGGACGTCGCGCACCGTGTCGTTGGCGGCCTGGATGAGCCGCCGCAGCAGCGCCTTCTCCCGGACGATCCTGGCATGGTATTCGATGTTGGCCGCCGTGGGCACGACATCCAGGAGCTCCCCCAGGTACTCCATGCCTCCCGCCGCCTCCAGCTCGCCGGTCTTCTTGAGCTCCTCGCTCGCCGTGACCACGTCGATGACGTCGCCTCGCTCGAAGAGCCGGACCATGGCCCGGAAGAGGCGGCGGTTCGCCTCCCGGTAGAACATGGTGTCGTTCACCACCTCCATCGCCTGGGGAACCGCGTCCCGGTCGATGAGCATGCCGCCCAACACCGAGATCTCGGCTTCGGGCGAGTAGGGTGGCTTGCGGTCGTAGGCCGGCGAGGCCGCCGGCCCCGGCGAGTCGATGGAGCTCAAGGCGTCGCTGTTCCTTTCTGGACGGCGCGGTCGTCCCTGTCGACGGCCCGGTCGTTCACAGGAGTGGACGGGCAGGCAAGGGCCCGCCGGTACCGGGCTAGAGGCTCAGCCTATCGGGGACCTGAATCTTATCCCCGTAGGCTCAATCTCGCTTCGTCACCCCGGTCGAGGATCTCCCGGACCAGCTGAAGATCCTCCCACGTCGCTCGGGTCCACTTCGCATTGCGGAGGAGGGCCGCCGGGTGGTAGGTGACCACCACGGGCACTCCTTCGTAACTGTACACCTCTCCCCGCAGCTTGCCCAGAGGGGAGCGCCGTCCCGTCAGCCACTGTCCGGCGAAGGAGCCCGTCGCCAGGATCGCCTCGGGGGAGAGCAGGGCGATCTGTTGCCGGAGGTAGGGCTCGCAGCTCTCGATCTCGTCCGGGAGGGGGTCGCGGTTTCCCGGGGGCCGGCACTTGAGCACGTTGCAGATGTAGACCGACTCCTTCCGGGAGAGGCCGACGCTTGCCAGGAGGAGATCGAGGAGCTTGCCGGCGGGTCCCACGAAGGCCAGGCCCGTGCGGTCCTCGTGCGCGCCGGGGGCCTCCCCGATCACCATCAGACGCCCCCGGGGGGTTCCGTCGGAGAAGACCACCTGGGTCCGGCCTTGCGACAGGCGGCACGCCTGGCAGGCCAGCGCCGTCTTCTTCAGCGTCACGTAGGCCTCCGAAGGCTCGCCAGACGTCGCGGCCCCCTTCCCTGCGCTCTCCGGGCCCTCGGAAGCTCCTTCCAGGTCGCGCCTTCGCGCGGCGTCGGCCAGCTCCAGCACCTCCCGGCGGGTGAGGTCGTCGAGGAAGAGCTCCCAGGTTCCCATCTCTCCCCGCTGGCGCAGGAGACGGGCCAGCTCGCCGGGAGAGAGCCTGGAGCTCACGCGGGCTCACCCGCCGGCGTGGCGGCGGCATCCCGGGATTGGAGCAGGCCTCCCACCCGATCCAGCACGATCTCGGCGACCTCGTCCTTGGACAGGAGAGGAAGGTCCTCCCTCCCCCCTTCCCGACCCAGGAGCACGACCCGGTTGGTTTCGACCTCGAACCCCGAATCCGGCTCCACGGCGCTGTTGGCCACCAGGAGATCGAAACCCTTGCTCTCCAGCTTGGCGGCGGCCCGCTCGATCAGGGACTCGGTCTCCAGGGCGAACCCGACGATGACCGCGTCGGGGCGCCGGAGGCTACGGGTCTCGGCGGCGATGTCCGGATTGGCCGTGAGCCTCACGTGAAGCTCGTCCCCCTCCTGGGACCGCTTGATCTTGTCCGGTCTGGGAGGTTCCGGGCGGTAGTCCGCCACCGCCGCCGCCATGACCACGATGTCGGCCTTCGGGATCTCAGACGCCACCGCGTCGAGCATCTCCCGGGCGGTCTCGACGCGACCCACGTGCACGCCCGTGGGACAGGGAAGGGTGGAGGGACCCGTCACGACGCTCACCTGGCACCCTCGCCGCCAGGCCGCCGCCGCCAGGGCCGAGCCCATGCGGCCCGAGGAGCGATTCCCCAGGAAGCGGACGGGATCCAGGGGCTCGCGGGTGGGTCCCGACGTCACCAGCACGCGCTTCCCGTCGAACCGGGCCTCCCGCCCCAGCTCCCGGCCCACGTACTGCACGATCTCGTGCGGCTCCAGCATGCGGCCCGCCCCCTCGCTTTCGCCATGGGCCAGCGGGCCCGATGCCGGGCCGGCGATCCCGTATCCCAGGACGGTCTCCAGGTGTCGGAGGTTGGCCTGGGTCTGGGAGTGCAGGAACATCCGCTCGTTCATGGCCGGGCAGAGGACCACGGGCGCGGCAGTGGCCAGGAGCGTGGTGGTCAGGAGGTCGTCGGCCCTACCGTGCGCGGCCCGGGCCATGAGGTCGGCCGTGGCGGGAGCCACGCATACCACGTCGGCTTCCTGCCCCAACCGGATGTGCAACGCGGCACCTTCCGCGGAGAAGAGGTCCGTGAGCACCGTGCGACCCGTGACGGCCTGAAAGGAGAGTGGCCGCACGAATTCCTGGGCGGCCCCCGTCATCACCACGTCCACCTCGCAGCCCAGCCGGGTGAGGTCCCGGGCCAGCTGGACGGACTTGTAGGCGGCGATTCCGCCGGTGACCCCGAGGACCACCCGCCGCCCTTCCCACGGCCTCCGGGCTGAGAGCACCCGGAGCGGCATGACTACTCCCCTCGCCGACGCCGCCTGACGAGCCGGAACTCGATCTGGCCCGAGGTCAGGGCCTCGAGCGCCCGCGTGGTGAGCTTCTTCTCGTCGCCGAGCGGAAGCGCCTCGCGGGGCAGCGCGTTGAGCTCACGTGCATACTTGGCCGAAACCAGCACGCCCAGGTACTTGCTATCGGCTCCGGCCGCCACTTCTCCGGGTGTGAAGACCCTCATGGATGTGACCTTCTCCTGTCGCTCTTGTCCCCTCCCCCGCGAGCCCGGCCGCGGGCTCGATCATCCAACCCCGTCCGGGGCCAGGCGTTCCCTCACTCGCTCGACCCGGCGGATTCGTCCGCCAGCGCCTGCCGCAGTCCCCTCCGGAGGCGCTCGAGATGACCGAGCAAGTCCCGCGCACGGGTGATGCGGTGCGCCTCCGCGCCGACGATGGCCCGGACATCGGCGATGGCCTCGCTCAGCTCCCGGTTCACCACCACGTAGTCGAAGTCCTGGACCTGGTCCAGCTCCGCCACCGCGGTGAGGAGCCGTCGTTTGATCTGGGCCCTCTTCTCAGTCCCCCGATGGGAGAGCCGTCCCAGCAGCGCTTCCACCGAAGGCGGAAGCACGAAGATCAGGACGGCCTCGGGGAGCGAGGTGCGCACCTGCCGGGCCCCGGCCACGTCGATGTCCAGGACCGCGTGCTTCCCCTGTTCCGCGGCGCGCTCCAGCTCGGCCACCGGCGTGCCGTACCGGTGTCCGTGGACCTCCGCCCACTCGGCCATCTCCCCCTGTTCCACCATCCGTTGGAAAGTCTCGTCATCCACGAACTGGTAGTCCGCACCGGACCGCTCCCCCTCCCGCGGCGGACGGGTGGTGGCGGATACCGAGAACACGAATCGCTCGCTGTCCTTTACCAGGGCTCGGGCGATGGTGGTCTTCCCCGTGCCGCTGGGGGCGGCCAGAACGACGGGGAAGGTCCGGTATGGAACCTTGCTCACTCCACGTTCTCCAGCTGCTCTCTCAGGCGCTCCAGCTCCTCCTTCATGGACACGCTGGCCCGGGTAATGTCCGGATCGTTCGCCTTCGACCCGATGGTGTTGGCCTCCCGGTGGATCTCCTGCACCAGGAAGCCGAGACGCTTGCCCACCGGCTCCGATCCGTCGGCGGAGAGCGCCTCCCGGAACTGGGAGAGGTGGGACCGAAGGCGAACGATCTCCTCGTTGATGTCCCAGCGCTCGGCCAGGTAGGCCACCTCCCGCGCCAGGCGATCCTCGTCGATCTCCTCGCTCTCCATCAGGGCGCCGATGGCTTCACGCAGGCGATCCCGCTCCGCCAGCAGGCGCCCCGGCGCCTTCGCTTCGACCTCCGAGAGCCGCTCCTCCATGGCATCCAGCCGGGACTCCATGTCCTCCCGCAGACGGGTCCCCTCCGCCTCCCGGGTGGCCACCACCGCCGCCACCGCCTCCTGCGTCAGGCTCTCCAGCACCTCGCGGTCCGCTCCCGGTCCTTCCGCTGCGCGGTCGGGAGCTCGGAAGAGGTCGCCGAACCGGCTCATCAGGGCCAGATCCACCTCGCCGGGAAGCTGGAGCTCCTCCCGCAGCGTCTCCAGCACCGATCGGTATCGCCGGGCCCGCTCGAGATCCAGCTGCACGGCATCCTGGGCCAGGGCCGAGGCGCTGCGGTCCAGGGTGAGCGTGTAGCTGACGTGGCCGCGGGCGATCCCCGTGCGGAGCCACTTCTGGATCTGGTGCTCGAACCGGTCGAATCCCGGCGGGGTTCGGAGATGGGCGTTGAAGAAGCGGTGGTTGACGGTCTTGACCTCCACCCGCAGGCGCCCGTCCTCCGTGTCCCGCTCCGCCTCTCCGTACCCGGTCATGCTCCGGATCATGCCCTGCCCTCCCGATGAGCCGGAAAGATAACGAATCGAGGCGGCATCAGTGCGGCATCAGTTCCACAGCGTCCACCGTACGCCGTAGATGGTTCGGGTGGCCGGAAGCCGCCGGCCCGGGAAGTCCTGATTCTGGTCCCGCACGGCGATGTTCTCCCACTGGATGAAGGCCCGCACGGTGACGATCCGGATCTGGAGCCGGAAGAACCAGCTCTGGTCGAAGGGCACCGTCAACAGGTCGGGCGTACCCGGGTTCTCGGGATCCTCCGGAACCCACTCCGGGTCGGCGAAGGGGAGCGCCATCCGCTCCCGTCCCTGGACCCCCAGGTCGCTCCACACCTCCAGGTTGCCCGTCTCCATGAAGGAGCGATGGAAGGCCAGCCGAGCGTCCCAGGTGTCGCTTGGAAGGTAGCGCCAGGCAGCATCGTCGTCCCAGCGGATCCACGTCCCTTCCAGCGAGAGCCCCCGGGGCCGCAGCGGCAGGCTCACGTTCACCTCCAGGCCGGTTCGCTTTCCCCCCGGAAGCACCAGCGAGTCCCGGTCCATAGGCAGCCCCAGGGGCACCAGAGTGTCGGCCTCCACCTGAAGCCGGGCGGCCCCCACCGAGAGGGATCGCCACTGGAAGCGCGCGCCGTAGCGGAAAGCGGTGCGGTCGGTGAAGCGCACGGGGGCCTCCGGTTCCGGCTCGGGCTCCTCCGGGGGGGGATCTTCTCCCGTGGGGTCCTCTCCCTCCGGCGGCTCCTCCACGGGAGGAGGGCCGAACGCCGGCAGCGGGACGCCCCGCTTCCCGCTCTCCCACTCCCCGAAGAAGGACACCCCGAAGCGAGGGCGGGTCCACGCCCGCACCTTCTTGCTGGAGACGGTCTCGTCCTCCCACGCCTCCCTCCACCAGCGCGCCTCGATGCCGCCCCACCGCTCGAACATCGTGCCCGCCCGCAGGGCCACGCTGTTCTCAGGCCATCCGTCTCCCCCGTGGAGACGCGCCAGCCCCGAAGCCCAGAAGTCGGGGTGCTGGTAGGCCAGCTGCAGCCCCAACTGGGAGCGCTCCTGGTCGGGGACGCGGATCACGCTGATCGTATCCCCCTCGTCGTCGCCCCCGCCCCGGCTCAGGGACGAGCGACCGGCGAAGGCGTCCGCCACCAGTCCATCCGCGAGTCGAGCCCTCAACCGAGCCACCAGGTCTCTCCGCAGCAGCTCGTCAGGCGTGAAGAGCGTGCCCCGGTCCGTGGAGACCTGGCGCCACTCCACCACCAGCCCTCCCCGGTCTCCCTTGTGCAGCGCGTAGCGGATCCACGCCGCCGACTGGGAGCCTGGCTCCCTCCGGCCGGTGCCCTCCGTCTCCAGGCGGTCCATCGCCAGCGAGAGAATCCCCCTGAAAACCCGGGGATGCGAGAAGGTGGCTCTCAGCAGGTTGGTCTCCAGATCGCCCGTGCCCACCTCCACCAGCGTGTACGGTCGCGGGTCCGGCACCTCCAGCGAGGTGAGGTGCACCTCCACCCCTCCCCCCGCCCGCTCCACCCGAACCCTCGCGAGACCCGCAACGGACACCCTGGAGAGGTCCACGACGCCCCCGTCCAGGGGGGCGAGCTCGAATCCGTCCAGGAAGATCCTGATGCCCCCGCCCCCGCCCCCGAGGAACGAGGCGGACACCGGCATTCCGTAGTCTCCCCCCCGGAGGAGGAGCAGCCCCGGGACCTCCTTGAGGAGCTCGGCCAGGGTGAGGGCCCGGGTCCCCAGAAGCCCCTCGCGGTCCCACTCCCAGATGGCGGTGCTCCAGCCGGTGGGAACCGGGTCGGGGAGGACGGGAAGTTGGGGAGGCGGGGGGAGCGAGTCCTCCTGCGCTGCCGCGCTGTCCCCTGGGATCGTGTCCGGCACCTGCAGCGTGTCGGCCTGAAGGGTGTCCGGCGGGATGGTGTCCGGAACCTGCAGCGTGTCGGCCTGAACGGTGTCCGGCGGGATGGTGTCCGGAACCTGTAGGGTGTCGGCCTGAACGGTGTCCCCAGGGATGGTGTCCGGCACCTGCAGGGTGTCGGCCTGGACGGTGTCCGCAGGTATGGTGTCCGGTACCTGAAGCGTGTCCCCAGGGATGGTGTCCCCCACCTGCAGGGTGTCCGCTCGGGGGGTACCCGGAGGGATCGTGTCGGGGCCCACCTGACCGGAAGCGCAACCGGAAGAAAGTACAACCACCGCCGCCAGCGCCAGCGAGATGAGCCCTCCGCTCCCCGGAAGCCACTTGCGAGCCCCCCGACGCATCGCGGCGCGGGCGGTCCCCATCGGCCGGAACTCCCTTTCAACAGGGAGCGCCCCGGCCCCCCGGGGCCGAGGCGCCCAGGCGCCGGCGAGGAATCCCGTCATCCGGCGCGGCCTCGCACCCATTCCAGGAGGAGACGGGTGGGAACCCCCAGGGCGCCCTTGCGCTGGTAGGAGAGCTTCCCCTCCCCGTAGGCCGTGCCGGCGATGTCCAGGTGAGCCCACGGACAATCCCCCACGAACGCCTTGAGGAAGGAGGCCGCCGTTACCGTGCCCGCGGCGCGGCCGCCCACGTTCTTCAGGTCCGCCACCGTGCTCTCCAGCTGCTTGCCGTACTCCTTCCAGAGGGGCAGCGGCCAGCACCGCTCCCCCGAACGGTCCCCGGCGTCCCTGAGCTCCTGCACCAGCCCTTCGTCGGTGCCCAGAACCCCGGACGCGTCGTGTCCCAGGGCGATCACGCAGGCCCCGGTGAGGGTCGCGCAGTCCACGATGGCCGACGGGCTCAAGGACCGGGCGTAGGAAAGAGCGTCTGCCAGGATCAGGCGGCCCTCGGCGTCGGTGTTGACCACCTCCACGGACTTCCCTTCCCGGGTGGGGATCACGTCCCCGGGCTTGAGGGCGCTCCCGGAGGGGAGGTTCTCCGAGGAGGGAACGATGCCCACCACGTTCACGGGCAGCTTCAGCTCGGCGATCCCCCCCATCGCCGCGATGACCGCCGCCCCACCGGACATGTCGAACTTCATGTCCTCCATTCCCGACGCGGGCTTGAGGGAGATCCCTCCCGCGTCGAAGGTCAGCCCCTTGCCCACCAGGGCCAGCGGGGGCTGGTCCGCTTCGCTGCCGCGATAGGTCATCACGATCAGGCGAGGCTCCTCCTCGGACCCCTGGGACACCGCCAGGAGGGCGTGCATGCTCTCGGATTTCAACTCCTCGGGTCCGAGAACCCGCACCTCCAGCGGGAGCTTCTCCGCCAGGGCGGCGGCCACATCCGCCAGGTGCGTCGGGGTGGCCACGTTGCCCGGGCGGGATTGGAGCGTGCGGGCGAAGTTCTCCGCCCTGGCCAGGACGGCGCCCACCTCCATTCCTCTCTTCAGAGCATCGGGATCCCCACCGCCGGCCACCTCCACGGTCTCCACGCAGGCGTGCGGGGCCTCCTCCTCCTGGCTCTCGTCCTCCCGGGTCTTCAGCTCCCGATACTCCCAGCCCGCCAGTACGGCGCCTTCCACGCCCGCCTGAGCCACGACGGCCGGATCCGTCGCCGCGCCTCCGGCCTCCAGCCACAGCGTGACGCGGTCCAGCTTCAGTCTCTCGGCGGCGCGAACGGCCTTCCCCGCCAGGCGCCGGATGGACTCCGCGTCCTGAGCCTCCCGCTTGCCGGCTCCCAGGACCAGCAGGCGAGACGGCCCCGGCCCGTCCCCCGACCCGTACGCTACCAGCGAGTCCTGGACTCGTCCCATCAGGTCGCCGGCGCTGCGGGCCCGTGACACGACCCCCTCGAACAGGGCGTCCAGACTTCCGTGAAGCTCGGGGAGGTCCTCGTCATCCTCGTACAGGGGAACGACGAGCAGCGGGGTGGCGTGGCGGGTGGGTTCCGCGAGGACCAGACGGACGTTCATGTCAGAAGGAGCCTCAGATAAGAGGAGTCAAGAGGTTGATCAAGAACGACTCTACATGTGGCGAACGACCGCTTCGCCGAACTCGGAGGTGGACACCTTGGTGGCGCCCTCCATCTGGCGCTCCAGGTCATAGGTGACCGTCTTCGCCCCGATGGCGCCCTCCAGCCCCCGGTTGATGGCCTGGGCCGCCTCGTCCCATCCCAGGTGCTCCAGCATCATCACGGCCGAGAGGATCACGGACCCGGGATTCACCTTGTTCTGACCGGCATACTTCGGCGCCGTCCCGTGGGTGGCCTCGAAGACCGCCACCTCATCCCCCAGGTTGGCCCCTGGCGCCATCCCCAGTCCCCCCACCTGGGCCGCACACGCGTCGGAGAGGTAGTCGCCATTCAGATTGGGAGTGGCGAGGACGTCGTATTCGTCGGGTCGCAGCAGGACCTGCTGGAACATGGCGTCCGCGATGCGGTCCTTGATGACCACTTTCCCCGAGGGGTCCGCGCCCTCCCAGACCGCGGACTCGGGGATGGTCCGATCGGGAAACTCCTCCCGGGCCAGCTCGTAGCCCCAATCCCGGAAGGCGCCCTCCGTGAACTTCATGATGTTCCCCTTGTGGACCAGGGTCACGGACTCGCGCTTCCGGTCCAGGGCGTAGCGGATGGCCGACCGGACCAGGCGCTTGGAGCCGAAGGGGCTGATGGGCTTGATGCCGATTCCGCTCTTCTCCCGGATCTGCACCCCCATTTCATCCACCAGGAAGTTGCGCACCCGCTCGGCGCCCGGGGACTCGGAGCTCCACTCGATTCCAGCGTATACGTCCTCCATGTTCTCACGGAAGATGACCACGTCCAGCCTCTCGGGCTCCCGCATGGGGGACGGAACCCCGGGGATGTGTCGGACCGGGCGGATACACGCGTACAGGTCCAGGATCTGCCGCAGGGTGACGTTCAGGGACCGGATGCCCCCTCCCACGGGCGTGGTGAGGGGACCCTTGATGCCCACCTTGAACTGCTGCAGGGCCTGGAAGGTCTCCTCCGGCAACCACTCGCCGGTGATCCCGTGGGCCTTCTCGCCGGCCAGGACCTCCATCCACGCGATGCGGCGAGCGTCTCCATAGCACCTCTCGACCGCGGCGTCGACGACGTGCTGGGTGGCACGCCAGATATCCGGCCCGATTCCGTCCCCTTCGATGAACGGAATGATGGGATGGTCCGGAACACGGAGACGGCCTTCTTCGAGGGTGATCGGATCCCCGTCTGGAATCCGCGCGTACTTGTAGGCGCTCATGGCAAACTTGAGGTTCTGGATCGGATTCTCCCTGGCCGGCAGGGCCGGCGGGAAGGTACCCAAATCCCGAGGCCGGAAGCAAGGAGTGGGAGACGCTTCACGCGCCTCCCGGGCGCCGGATCGGAGCGGTGACGGGACGCGTGATCGACCCCCCGCCTTTCCCCAGGGGCCGCGGCCCCTATCATATCCGAGGCATCATAACTGGGCCGGCCTCCCGGCGAGGACGGCCGGACGCACACCCACCCAATCATCGAGGAAGGGGCGCATGGACGGCGAGCTGGCAGGCCGCGTCGCCGTGGTGACGGGCGGGACCGGAGCCCTGGGATCCCACGTGGTGGGGGAGCTCCTCTCCCGCGGAGCCAGGGTCCACGTTCCCTTTCGCACCGCGGACCAGGCTCGGAGGCTGGAGGAAGAGACGGGGGCTACGGGCGGCGGGGGAGGAGAGGGAGGCGGTCGGCTCCACCTTTCGCAGGTGGACGTCACGGACGAGATGCAGGTCGCGGACTTCTTTCACGAGACCGGCTCCTCCGAAGGCCGGCTGGACATCCTCTGCAACGTGGTGGGCGGCTTCGCGCACGCCCTCCTGGAAGATACGGACCTCTCCACCTGGCGCCGGATGCAGGACCTGAACGCCACATCGTGCTTTCTGTGTTGCCGCGCCGCGGTTCCTCTCATGCGGAAGAACGGCTGGGGGAGGGTCGTCAACGTGGCGGCTCTTCCCGCGCTGGGTCGGGGAGCGGCCGGGATGAGCGCCTATTCGGCCTCGAAGGCGGCGGTGCTCAACCTCACCTACTCGCTGGCCAAGGAGCTCAAAGCATGGGGGATCACCGTCAACGCCGTGGTTCCCGGAACCATTGACACGCCCCAGAACCGTGCGGCGATGCCCAAGGCGGACCTCTCCACCTTCCTGGACCCGGCCAGAATCGCCCGCGTGATCGGGTTCCTGGTGGGGGAGGACGCAGGCATCGTCACGGGGTCGGCGCTGGCGCTGTCGGCTGGCTGAGGGCACGTGCCTCCGTCCAGAGGAAGGCGGCTATGAATCCGACCCTGGTCATCCTGGCGGCCGGTGTGGGCCGCCGGTTCGGGGGCCTCAAGCAGCTCGAGCCGCTCGGCCCCTCCGGCGAAGCTCTGATGGACTACTCCATCTTCGACGCGCGGCGCGCCGGATTCAGGGGCGTGGTGCTCGTCGTGAGGCCCGAGACGCTGGAGCTGGTCCGGAGGCACGCAGAGCGCCGTCTCCCCGACTGGCTCCGGGTGGGCTACGGTATCCAGCCCCTGGAGTTCCTCCCCCCGGGCGTCTCGGAGGCGGCAGTGCGTCACAAGCCCTGGGGAACCGCCCACGCGGTGCTGGCGGCGGAGCGTCTGCTGGACACTCCCTTCGCGGTGATCAATGCGGATGACTTCTACGGCCGGGCCTCGTTCGACCTGCTCTGCCGACACCTGCGAAGGGTGGGCTTCTCGGCGGGATCGACACACGCCTGCGTGGTGGGCTTCCGCCTCCACCACACGCTTTCCGAGCACGGCGGGGTCTCCCGGGCCGTGTGCGACTGTGACCGGGACGGAGTGCTCCGTCGGCTCCGGGAGGTCACAGGGATTCGCCGATCTCACACCGCGATCCCCCAATCCGATTCCGACATGGGTGTAACCGACTCAGCCATTCCGGAATCCGACCCGGAGATGGGCGAATCCGACCCCGCGATGCGCGACTCCGCGGAGCCCGAAGCCGACGCGGAGATGCACGAATCCGACTCCACCTCGACGGAAACCGACACCCCGATGGGCGAACCCGACCCCGCGATGCGCGACTCCGCGAAGCCCGAAGCTGAAGCGGAGATGCGCGAATCCGACCCCACCTCGACAGAATCCGACTCCACCTCGACGGAATCCGACCCCACCCTCGTCGGAATCGACCTCGACGGCAGCGAGATCCACCTGACGGGACACGAGACGGTGTCGATGAACATGTGGGGATTCGCGCCCCCCATCTTTCCACCGCTGCGCCGCGTCTTCTCGCAGTTCGTGCGACGGCACGCCGGCGATCCCGACGCCGAGCTCCACCTTCCCACCGCGGTCGATCACCTGGTCCGGGACGGTCACCTGCGGGTGCAGGTGCTGGAGTCCGGCGAGGCGTGGTTCGGCGTCACCCACCCCGGGGACCGGGCGGAGGTGAAGGAGCGCATTCTCGCCCTGGTGAGGCGAGGCGTGTATCCTGACAACCTATTGGATGGATGGGAGGAGTCGCCTTTGAGCGGAAGCGCCTAGCCCATGCAGCTCTCCTCGCTGGACTGGTTCGTCGTCGCCCTGTACGGCCTGATGGCCGTCGCCGTCGGGGTCGGCTTCGCCCGGCGGGCGGGCCGGGGGACCACCGAGTTCTTCCTGGCCGGCCGGCAGCTCCCCTGGTGGCTCCTGGGCACCTCCATGGTGGCCACCACCTTCTCCACCGACACGCCCAATCTCGTCACCGACATGGTGCGCACCGGAGGAGTCAGCCAGAACTGGCTCTGGTGGGCGTTCCTGGTCACCGGCATGTGCACCGTTTTCTTCTACGCGAAGCTGTGGCGGCGTTCGGGCGCGTTCACCGACATCGGCTTCTACGAGCTCCGCTACTCGGGCAAGCCCGCCGCCTTCCTGAGGGGGTTCCGGGCCCTGTATCTGGGCGTGTTCTTCAACGTC
Organism: Gemmatimonadota bacterium; assembly: GCA_039586555.1. Lineage (GTDB taxonomy): Bacteria > Gemmatimonadota > Gemmatimonadetes > Longimicrobiales > Gaopeijiaceae > JBDHKE01. The sequence goes on from JBDHKE010000032.1 coordinate 32,404, forward strand.
ATGATCATGGCCACCGTCACCCTGGCGGCGATCAAGATCTCCGGCGTGCTGCTGGGGCTGGACAAGTACACCACCGTCCTGCTGGCGGGAACGGTGACGGTGATCTACTCGGCCACGTCCGGGCTCTGGGGGGTGGTGGTGACGGACCTGCTGCTGTTCGTGATCGCCATGGTGGGCTCCATCGCCGCGGCGCTCTTCGCTCTGCAGCAGCCGGAGGTGGGAGGGCTGGCGGGCATGGTCACCCATCCCTCCCTGGCAGGGAAGCTGAGCCTGCTCCCCGACTTCTCGGACTGGACCACGGTGGCCACGGTCCTGGTGGTGCCCCTGGCCGTCCAGTGGTGGAGCACCTGGTACCCGGGGGCCGAGCCGGGAGGCGGAGGATACGTGGCTCAACGCATGCTGGCCGCCAGGAACGAGAAGCACTCCATGGGCGCCACCCTGTGGTTCAACATCGCCCACTACGCGCTTCGGCCCTGGCCCTGGGTGATCGTGGCCCTCTGCTCCGTGATCGTCTATCCGGACCTGCAGTCCATCATGGAGCGCTTCCCGGGCCTGGATCCCTCCATCGTGCGGGACGATCTGGCCTATCCCGCCATGCTGGTCTTCCTCCCCAGCGGGCTGCTGGGCCTGGCGGTGGCCTCCCTGGCGGCGGCCTACATGTCCACCATCAGCACGCACCTGAACTGGGGCGCCTCCTACGTGGTGGACGACTGCTACCGGCGCTTCGTGCGTAGGGAGGAGGAGGAGAAGCACTACGTGCGGGTGGGAAGGCTGACGACGGTGGTCCTCATCGTCCTGGCCTCCGCGGTCTCCCTCTGGCTCCAGAACGCGCTCCAGGCGTTCCAGATCCTGCTGCAGATCGGCGCCGGAACCGGCCTGGTCTTCCTGCTGCGCTGGTTCTGGTGGCGCATCAACGCCTGGAGCGAGCTGGCGGCCATGGTGATCTCGTTCGGGGTGGCCGTGTACTTCCAGTTCGTGCACCCCGGTCTGGGGTACCAGCCGCTGCACCCCTCCCTGGCCCTGGTCATCGGTGTCGCCATCACCACGGCAGGGTGGCTGATCGTGACCCTCCTCACCCCCCCTGCGGAGACTCCCACGCTCCAGAGCTTCTACGACCTCATCCGACCCATGGGACGAGGCTGGCACCGGGTGGTGCGCACCAGGCCGGATCCCCAGCGAGGAAGCCTGGGCGCCGGGCTCATCTGCTGGT
>JBDHKE010000033.1:0-33581 GCA_039586555.1 Gemmatimonadota bacterium
GACACTTTGGTAACGGGACACTAGCTCACGACAGCGGCAGATAGATGTGGGTGAGCAGCTCGTCTTCGGGCGTGGACTCCGGGTCGTTGAGGTATTCTTCCCACATGGGCATGTACTTCTCCCAATCGGCCTCGGACTCCATACGCCCCGTCTCCCGCATCCACTCCGTGATCCGCTTGTACGTCGTGATGAGCTGCCGGTAGGAACCTCGATGAGCGAAACGAAGAGCGCTTCCGCCGGGGATCTCGCCGACGGTCGCCGAGCCTTCCTCCACCGGCTGGGTCGGCGGGGCGGTCACCGGCACGGCGACGATGAACTCCGAGCCCTCCGGACCGTGACCCGTGTAGATGGAGCGGGGCGGACCCGCGAACCGGAGACCGTAGCGGCGAGCGAAGGCCCCGAGGGCATCGAAGGCTTCGCTCATCACCCTGCCTATTTCACTGGGATCGTTGCTGCTCCTGCACGGGATTTGAGCTGCCAGCGCCGACTGAACCTCGACTTCCACGGGCGCGAAGGGAACGCGTTCGCTCACAGTGTCCTCCGTTACCGTTCGTCTCTCAGCTCCCGCCTCCCCGCCGCTTCGCCGTCCGACCCGAGGATCGCGAAGAGCCGCTCCGGGCACCCGACGACGTCATGGAGCCGCCGGACGAGGTTCCGCGGCTCGCGGAGCTTCCACCGCCACCGCCCCTCGATCGGGCCGTGCCAGCGCTCTGACCGCCACGGGTGTATCCACGCCCGTTCAGGACCCGCCCACGGGACGCGTCGCTCTGTCGCCGGTCCACGATCACAACCGTCGGGCGGTATGCGGAGTAGTAGCCATACCCGCCCCAATAGCCCCAGGGGGAGTAGTACGACGACCAGGGTGAGTACGAGTAGTAGAACGGATCGAAGTAGGCCGGATAGATCATCCGACGCCCGTACCCGGCTCGTGAGAGCTCCTCCTCCGCCACCATCTCGGCGCCGCCGCCGAGGCCGATGGTGAATCTCTCAGGGTAGGAGACCGCCACGATCAGGTCGATCACGTTCTCGGGGACACCCGCATCCGCCATCTCGACCAGGCGTGCGGCATTCAGCTCGAGTGGCTCGCCCTGCTCCGCTACCCAGACCTCGACGGCCTTCGGATCCACCCGCGAGGTGGCCTCGATGATGTCCTCCACCGATGGCGGCATGGACGCCGCGGCTCGGGCGGTCATCACTGCCAGGGACCGGTCCGCGGTGATGTCCGGGAGACCCGCCGCTCTCACGGCCTCCGGGTCCGCCGCCCTGTATCGCTGCACGAGGGGAACGGTCCTTTCTCCCACCTTCACCGCCTGGACGTCCACCCACTCGTTGGGTGACACCAGGGCCATGAGACTCGTGGAGACGCGCCTGGCACCCCCTTCGCAGACGTGTTCCGAGCGACGGTAGAGGCGATCGGAGTCATCCGAGAAGCTCGTACTTCCCCACCCCTCGCATCCTTCGCGCACGGACTCCCGCTCCACCCCGTCTGCTTGAATCGTCTCGCTTGCGATAATCTCGCCATCCGAGACCGTGAACATCTCCACGGCCTCGGTTCCGTGCACTGAGCGCACGCACAGCATAGCCGCGCCCGCGGGACCATCCACCATCTCCCAGCAGCCAAGCCACGGGACCCAGCGGGAGTCGATGGTTTCCTGGGCCATGGCCTGAGAGGCTGACCCCACCGTTAGCAGCGCGCACGCCAGGAATGCCCCGATCGCCGCGCTCCACGCTCGTGGATGTGTGCTCACCGCCGTTTCCCTTTCCCGGTCAGGACCCCTGGACCGCGAGTCCAACCGTTAGCTGAAACCCCGCGAGATCGATGTCGTCGAAGTCCACGAAATCGAATCCGGGATCCCCGTCCGCCCATGAGTAGCGACCTTCGGCCCTGAGCAGGAAGCGCGGACCGAGGGACCGCTCGATTCCTGCGGCCACGTGCACCGTGCCGGTCGCGCCATCGGCCATGAAGGTGTCGGAGAAGATGTCGAACGTCTCGAAATCTACGAAATCACCCTGCTGCTCGAACAGGTACCAGACCCAACCTGCGCCTGCACCCACGTAAGGCGACCATTTCGCGGGCACCCACGCGAACTGGCCGATGGAGCGCCCCCGATCCCGGAGATACACCCTCACGTTGGCCGTCAGCGGGATCCGACGAAGACGAGTGGTCTGCTCGATGGCCTGATCATCCTGGTCCACCCAGTCTCGAAACTCCGACCGGGTGCTGCTGCCGGCGTATCCGAGATTCACGCCCACATCCACCCGCTCCGCAATTCGCAATGCCAGGTCCCCTCGCCAGGCCACGGAGTAGAAGTCCCTCCTATCGAGCGTCAACTGCTCCCGCGTGAAGTCGAAGAGGTCGCTCCCGGCCCGTGGCATGGAGTATCCGACATGGACGCCGACACTGAGGAGCGGTCGCTTGAAGAGGAAGTCCGCTTCCTGGGCGCGGGTCTGCGGGGGAGCGAGGAGCAGGGCCGCGGCCCCGAGCAGGAACGGCTTGCCCGGAAACGGGGGGAGGTGTCTTCTCATCGTGGACTTCCCATGTGGCGCCGGCCCGGAGGTGAACTCGGTAGACCACCCTCTGGTACCACCGAACCGCACCCACGTTTCGTCCTGCCGGATTCCTCAAGGGCCTCGGTCGATCGTCTCACGGGTCATGCGCTCGGGTTCAGAGCTCGGCTTCAGCCCCCAGCTTCAGCCCAGCAGAGAGGGCGCAAGAGGCGTACCACGTACCCACGCTGCAATTCAGCCGGACCCGCCGTCCATTGTCGCCTGGCCTCGTCTCGCGGGCTGGACAGGGAGTCGTCCTCCAGATGGGACAGCCAGGCAACGCATCGCTCCAGTGGCAAGTCCCTCCTGGTATCCGGGGAGGCTGAGCCCGGCGTTCGCTGGGAACCGCTGGAGATCCTTCGGCGTTGGAGGATTCGGTCGCGCCTAGTGGATCCATCGGGGCGGACCGAGGCCTCGTCTTTTCGCCGGGGAGTTGCCGCTTGGAGATCGTCGTCGGATTCGTCGAGAGCTACGGCTACTGGATGCTGCTGGCTGCGGGATTCGCCGAGTTCGCCGGGTTCCCTATCGTAACGGTTCCGATCCTCATCGCCGCCGGATCCATTGCATAGTCCGGCGAGCTGAGCCTAGCGGGAATCACCCTGTCAACGGCGCTCGGTGGCCCGGCTGCGGACATGGGTTGGTACGCCTTCGCCCGCTGGAAGGGCTCGGGTCTCGTGGGAATCGCCTGCGGCCTGAGCTCGAACCCCACCGCTTGCGTCCTGGGAATCCGGACCAGAGTGGAAGCTCTCGGGGGTCCATACGTGCTCGTGGCGAAGCTCATTCCGGGCGCCGGAAATCTCGCCGCCCCTGCGGCGGGTCTCGCCCGATTCCCGGCTCTCAAGTTCCTGGCGGCGGATGCCTTCGCGCTGACCGCCTGGGCGGCTCTCTATGCCTCCGTTGGATGGGTCTTCGCCGGTCAGATCGAGGCGGCCGTTCGCTGGGTCGTCGCCTCTGGCCGGATCGTGGTACTGGTGGGTGGATTCTTGATCGGGGCCGCTGCGCTCTGGCGGGTTATCAAGGGCCGCCTACACGCCGCGGCTCACGCCGCGGCCGAATCCTGACGTCAACGCGCTTCGGCAAGTCTCTGCAGAAGCTTCTGGTCGAGGCGGTGTCCTCCCACGAAAGAAGCGGTCCGGACACGTATGCCCCATTCCTTCATCCGGACCAGCTCCCGCTCGTGCGCCTCCGCAGAGACCGAGTCGTCCTCCTCGCCCCGCACCATCGTTACGCGCAGCCTCGCCATAGCGGGGATCGATCGGTCGGGGTCCAGATCGTGGGCGAGACCACCGCCCCACAGGATCAGCTCGTCGGGACGCACTCTTCCCTGCACCACCCACCGCGACGCGGTGTGCGCCCCCTGCGAGAAGCCCAGCACCACCAGACGGCGGGGCGATCCCCCCTGTAGCACCGAGTCCGCCACCGAGTCCAGATATCCAACGTAGTCACCGATCTCGGCAAGCCGGTCCTCCCGCGTCATCCAGCTTGCCCCGATCCGGTGCTCCGGCCCATGCGGGCCGAGCGCCCGGTCGATGTAGAACCTGGACAGAGCTTCCGGAGCGACGATGAGTCGGGAACCATCATCGATCGTCTGAAAGAAGCCCAGGAATCGGCGCGCCAGCTGGCGGTACCCATGGCACACGACCCAGGCTTCGCGCGCGTTCCGGCTCAGAGGGCCCAGCGTGTAGTACCGAGCCGTGCGGGGGATCTCGATGTGATGTTCCTGCATCGGCCCCTGTCAGGCAGGAAAGCTCTGGCCCGTGATCCACCACCAGGCCGCATACGCTAGATAGCCCAGGTGAACCGCCAGGAAGAGGGCAAGCGCGATTCGAACCGAAACCCGTCTCGTGAGCCGCAGGTTCCTCAGAACCAGCCACACGGGGACGAGCAGCAGCCATCCGGCGACGGGAACGACATACGCCGCCAGCGTGGGAATCGTGTCGAGAACCGGAGATGGGCCTTCCAGCCGGCCCGCGACCCGGAGCAGCGCCCGCAGGGAGACGGGAACCAGCACCATCAGGCCAGGGGCCGCCAGGAGGGCATTCACGAAGAACAGCGAGCCCTCTCCTGTCTCGATCCAGGGCTCCGTTCCAGGGGCTACTCCCCTGATCGCGCCGTCTTCGGACACCGTTCAGGATTCCCCGGAGATCCTGCCGGCGAGAACCCCCCGGAGGACCTCCTCCAACAGGTCCAGGCGTGCAACCTCCTCCTGGAGCTCCAGGAGCGTCTGCATCCAGGCAGGATCGAGGTCCAGAATGGAGGCAAGCTGGAAGGAGAGATCGGCCTCCAGGTCGATCTCGGGCCGCGCCTCGGCGGCTGCGGGCAGAAGATCCAGCACGGTGTCGAACAGCGTGAGGGTCTTCAGCCGCCGCTGCCGGATGTCGGGCAAGAGCGCCCGACGGTCCCGGTACTCGTCCACCAGCCCTTCGAAGTATGGCGCGTCCGATTCGACGCTTTCCTCAAGCTTGAAACGCTCCCTGCCCCGCGTGACGATGAGGGAACGCCCGCCGGGGAGGGGCTGGACCTCCTCGATCTCCGCGACACACCCCACCCGGCCCGGCTCCATGTGGAAGGAGCCCTCACGGTCCGGATCGAGGAACAGAAGGCCGAAGCGACGATCCGAGGCCAGGCAGTCCGCCAACATCTGCCGGTACCGGGGCTCGAAGATGTGCAATGGCAGCACACCCCCCGGGAACAGAACCGTGTTCAGCGGAAACAGCTTGAGGCGTTCCATCGGTCCTCGGGGGTTCGCAACTTCTCCTCGCCGAAAGGGTGGCTCATGCGCCCCCCTTCCGCCAGTGTTCAGACCCTGGAGCCCACCCGCCCGTTCCCAGCCCCTTCAGCATGCCGCCGCGCGGGCTCCGTCTCCCCGCCTCTCGACCTCTCCGAGCGGTTTGCTCATCTCCCCTGGCGGGCTCCGACCCGGTGGCAGCGACACTCAACCCCCTCCAAAGGCGTCTTCGTGGAGGATCCGGTCCATCGTGGCCACGACCCGGTCCGCGTCGGCGACCGTCAGCACGAGAGGAGGCTTCATCTTGACCACGTTATGGTCCGGTCCGTCCGTGCTCAGGAGGATTCCCGCGTCCTTCATTCGCTCTACGAGATGCGACGCGTGACGACCGGCGGGCGAGCGCTCCTCCCGGTCCAGAACCAGCTCAACCCCGAGGAAGAGCCCCAGACCGCGGACGTCACCGATCATCAGGTGGCGGGGCATCAGCCGCCGGAGCCCTTCCAATAGGCCACTTCCCACCTCCAGGGCGTGCTCCTGAAGGCCTTCATCCCCGACCGCTTCGAGAACAGCAAGTCCAGCGGCACACGAGACCGGGTTCCCTCCGAAGGTGTTGAAGTACTCCATGCCCGTATCGAAGGAAGCGGCGATCTCCCGGGTCGTGACGACCGCCCCCAGGGGGTGACCATTGCCCATGGGCTTTCCCATGGTGACGATGTCCGGGATCACGTCCTGCGTCTCGAATCCCCAGAAGTGGCTGCCCACCCGACCGAATCCCACCTGCACCTCGTCCGCCACGCAGACGCCTCCTGCCGCCCTCACGTGGCGATACGCTTCCCGAAGATACGCCTCCGGCAGGACGATCTGGCCGCCGCAGCTAAGCACCGACTCGCAGAAGAACGCCGCGACGCCCGACGCACGCTTCCCCGCCTCCTCCACCGCCCTTCGGACGTGCTCGGCGTACCGAGGCCCAAGGTCAGGTGCATGATCGCGGTAGAGGCCCCTGTAGGGATCGGGCATCGGCACGGTGTGGACGTGGGGAGGCGGACCTTCTCCACCGGGCCCGTCGAACTTGTAGGGGCTGATTCCAACGAGGGAGGTGGTGTTTCCGTGGTAGGCGCCCTCCACGACGACCACGTCGTTCCGTCCGGTGTGGGCTCGTGCCATACGGAGGGCGAGCTCGTTGGCTTCGCTGCCGGAGCAGACGAAGAAGCACACGGACAGCGGCTCCGGCAACGTCGCCACCAGCCGCTCCGCATACCGGACCAGGTGGTCATGGAGATAGCGGGTGTTCGTATTCAGGACCGCCACCTGGCTCTGGATCGCCTCGACCACGCGGGGATGGGAGTGACCCACGTGCGCGACGTTGTTCACCATGTCCAGGTACGGCTGACCCGTGTGATCGAAGAGGTGCTGCATCCAACCCCGCACGATCTTGAGGGGCCGCCCGTAGGAGAGGCTCAGGTTGGGACCGATGCGACGGCGACGAGCCTCTGCCAGGAGGTCCGGCTCCAGTTCGGAGGGAGGTTCCTGGGAGACCGGGAGGTCGAGAATCAGGCCCGGATCCGGGCAGAGATCGAGCCAGACCCTCCGCTGCGACGGCCGCGCAACCCCGGGGAACTCCCCCTCGTGTCCCAGCAGGTGCAACATCACCTGAAAGTGCAGGTGGGGTGCCCAGTTGCCATTGGCGGGAAACGACCCGATCCGTCCGATCTGCTCTCCCTTGCGCACCGGCTGGTGGCGTTCGAGTCCCTCCAGCGAATCCGGGCTCAGGTGCCCATACAGTGTGTAGAAGGGAGCTCCGCTCCTCCCGGTCTCGTGCTCCAGGATGATCGTGGGGCCATAATCCAGGATTCCCCGGTTGTCTCTGAAGCTGTGGATGCGGCCCTCCAGGGGCGCCAGCACTGGGGTACCCACCTCCAGGAACAGATCCACACCCAGATGAAGGGAGCGCAGCTCCGTCCGCTCGTTCCCCTCCGCTTCGAACACCTGGCCGCGGTTCCAGCGCCGGTACTCGTCGTACTTCCCGATTCCCGCGACCGCTCCGAGAGTGCTCATCCTGCCGAACAGGAAACCCGTCCAGAGCCGCGGGTCATCCGTCTCGGGAACCGAGGCCAGCTCCTGACTACCGATGCCCAGGTCGAACGTGTGAGTCGGTACCGTCCTCGGATCCGGCTCCACGACGGGCAAGAAATCCTCTCGGTGTTGCTTCAGCCAGCTCACCAGGGCCCCGCTTGCCGGACAGGGCCTGAGCCCGCACGCGTCGCGGAACCGGTAGTGAGCGAAGTCGGGGTCCGTCTCCGATAGTCGCCGCAGCAAGTCCCAGGCGGGCTTCTCGCTGATCGTCAGGTATTCGTTGGCTGGCTCCTTCGCTCGATGATGGGCTGACATGCAAACGCTGACGGCCAGTCGGAGCCAGATGAGGGCGTAGAGCGACTCGATCTCCGTGGCGGTCAGAGGAAGGGTCGAGTGAAACCCACTGACCAGCTCCGCCGCGGCTTCCAGGGGATCCTGCTTACCCATCATCACATACGCCGCAGCCACGGCCAGTTCGGCCACCGTATAGGACCGGACCATGTCGCCGAAGTCTACGATTCCCACGACTTCGCGCTCCGCGGTTCCCTGGCGGGTCCACTGGACGGGGCCCACCAACAGGTTCCAGTCGTTGCCGTCCCCGTGAATGACGCTCGTGCGAAGCTCGGGCAGCAGGGGGCTCACCCTCTCCCCGAACAGCCCGAGGGCCGTGGCGATGAGTGACCTATCCTCGGCACTAGGGAGATCCACCTGCCGCTCCCGCACCACCCGGGCCCCGTGCTTCAGGTCCCAAACGAGAGCCCGATTGGCTGCCGGGTGAGAGAAATCCATCAATGCTGCATCGAGACGCCCCAGAAATCGCCCGAGGCCCCGGAGGAGTCCCGCGGAGTGAGGTGACACCTCGGCCAAGGGGGTCCCTTCCACCCACGTGAGCATCCGGGCGAGGAAGACGTTTCCGGTGCGGTCCGCCACCGGGGCAATCAGATCTCCGGAGAGGCTGGAACGGACCCGGGGAAAGATGTAGCCGGTCCCCGCCCTCTCCAGATGCGCGAGCGCCGCATTCTGAAGATCGAGGGCCTCCCGTTCTTCTCCCAGATTCGAGAGCTTCAGGAGGAACTCGCCGCCTTCCGTGGCCAGACGGAAATTCTGGTCCCGGTCGCTGGGGAATGGGCTCGCTCGGCCCTCCAGTCCGAATGCGTTCCGGGCGACCCGCGACGCTTCGTCCGGATCGAAGCTCGGACGCAGCATCCTGGACCCGTCTACGGTACCGGGCCCCCGGGCCGAACCCTCACCACCTGGTTCGCTCATGGTCCATCTGCGCTTTCCTCGTCGATGGTAAGCCTCGTGAGCTCCCGCGCGAATCGGATCCGGATGCGAGCGAGAAGGAATAGGGCGACCGCGGCCAGGCCACTGGCCAATCCCCACCACAGTCCGATCGGTCCACCCCCAAGCCGGAACCCGAACACGACGCTGATCGGCATCCCGATGAGCCAGAATCCCAGCACGTTCACGACCATGGGCGCACGGGTGTCGCCGATGCCTCGCAGCACCCCGGACGCGACCACCTGGAGGCCATCGAAGACCTGGAACACCCCCGCTACCGGTATGAGCGCGACCGCCACCGCCAGCACGTCGGCTTCCGAAGTGTAGACCCGAGCCAGGAGGCCGGGAAACAGCAACAACAGCACTGCCGAGCCCACCATGAAGGTCCCACCCAGCGCTAACCCGGAGCCCGCGGCCCGCCGCGCACCCGCGGCGTCTCCGCGACCCACCGCATGCCCCACCAGCACCGCGGAAGCCGCCGACACGCCCAGGGGCACCATGAAGGTAAGGGAAGCCAGGTTGATGGCCACCTGATGCCCGGCCATGGCGATGGTTCCCAGCCAGCCCATCATGATTCCAATCACGCCGAAGGCACCAAACTCGAGCTGCAACTGGATGCCGACAGGGCCCCCGAGACGGATCATGCGAAGGAGGGGGCGGACGGAAAACACCTCCGGCCGGATCGGTGCGACGTAGGGGCGCAGCAAGCCCCAAGCGATCCCGAGAACCGCGAGCACCATGAACCACCTGGAGAAGGTGGACGCCCAACCGGAGCCGACGGCGCCCATGGCCGGTGCCCCGAGGTTGCCGTAGACCAGGACCCAGTTGAGGAAGAGATTGAGGACGTTGGCTGCCAGGATGGTGAGTACGATGGGACGCATGCGCCCCATGGCTTGCAGGCTCTGCCGGAACACCACAAACAGGAAGAACGGAAGGGTCCCCGGGATCGACACCAGGCAGTATCGAGCGGCCACCGGGACGACGTCGGGCGGTTGCCGAAGCACGATCAGAAGTGGCGTGGCTGGAAGGAGGAGGAGCGACGCCACCAGAGCCAGAACCGCCGAAATCAGCCCACCTCTCTGGACGCCGCGCCCGATCGCCACCTCGTCACCCGCCCCAACCGCCTGAGCTACAACGGGGTCCAACGCCATCAGGACCCCCATTCCAAAGATGCTGACGGCCCAGAAGTAGAGGCTTCCCAGCGCCACGGCCGCCAGGTCCACGGGCGAGACGTGGCCCACCATGATGGTGTCGGCCACACCCATGCTCATCAGCCCCAACTGCACGACCACGATGGGCAGGGCTAGCCTAACCATGGAGGTCAGGTCCGCCCCCGTGGGCACGAGTCTCGCCCAACCCGCCTCGCCGCCCGGGGTCCTCCAGCCGGCAGCGGCGGCCTGAGGCTCGTCAGAAATCGAGTAGGGAATCGTCTACCTCGGCTGGATCGTCCTCTCTGCCCATCCTCAGCGCCTGGTCGAAGCTGAGAGGCTGGCGTCCGGCGAAACCTGCGTGGACTTCGTGCCACCAGCGAATCTCGGGCTCCCCTCTCCGCCAGCACAGGTACACCCACCTCCCCTGGAACGTGGTGGGGAAGTCTACGAGGCCATGCTCCAGGCCACCCGCGGGGAATCGAAGACCCCGGCCGAGGATCTCGGACTGAATCGTGAGCCGTGAGTCGACGATGTCCTCCTGGATCCGGCGGCGGAGCTCGAGAAACTCACTGTGGTCCGGGTTCACGGGCTCGAGGATCTTCCGACCCCAGAGCACATCCAGGACCTGGAGTTTCGCACGGGAGGCCTCGATCTCCTCTTGAACGGCGCTCAGGCGATCGATGATCGATTCGAGACGGTGGATAAGCCCGTTGGCCTCCTGAACCGTGAACGCGCGGCGGGTCACGTCGGCCTGCTCGGAACCGGGCGATCAGGGACCACGCCGCCCGAGCTCCCCGGGGCGGTCAACGGGGCGAGTTGGGTTGGCACCCTTCTTCGGAGTAGGTGTCCGCGATGTGAAAGATCTTCCATCCGTCCAGGGAGCGGAAGAGTTGAAAGGCGTCCACTCCACAATGGTGTAACTCGCCGTCCAGGTAGAAGTTGTACCGGTTCCAGACGCTGGCGAGGTTCTCGTTCACGCGGACTTCCACGTCCCAGATTCGTTCATCCAGGTGGGCCTCCGACTCGACGACGCGCCGGATGAAGTCCTCGATGGCCGTGGATCCCATGCGAGGGGCACCCTCCACGGTGCGCGTGTTGACCAGTCGGGCCTCCGGGGTGGTGACCTTTCGGAGCAGCTCCCCATCCTTCGCGCGCATGGCGTCGAAAAGAGCCTCGACGGTCTTCCGGACTTCCTCCACCTCCTGGGCCCGGCCTGGCGTGAAGCCGCCCAACAGGGCCGCGGCCACTGTCATGAGCACTGAAACCCGACGGAACGCCATAGTCTCCCTTCCGGTTCCTGGTCAGACCCTATCTGGGCGAGCTCTCCGGACCTCCAGTGGCCACCCCCCTGGACGACGGTCCCCCACCCGCCGCCACCGCGTAGTAGAGGGTGAGCACCTCCGCACCAGGGTTCTGCTCAGCCAGGCTGGCGTTGGAAATGTGGCTCAGCGCGACCCCCAGCCTCGACACTTCCCCCAGCCTCAACGCAGCCTCGAACTGTGAACGGAATTGCAGCACGTGATTCAGAGGCTTGCCACCGCCGTCCGCGAAGACTCCTCCACCGACGCTGGCCGTGAGGATCACCAGCGGGCCCACGGGCTGCTCATAACGGATTCCCCCCACCCCGTACACCGCCTCGTCAGACGTGGCCTCCAGGCCGATCCAGGGGCGGAACCTCCATAACCCGCTGTGGTGCCGGTATTCCACCCGCATGTCCACCGCCGCGAAGCCGTCTCCCAGAACGTCAAACCACCCAAACCCCAGGGCGAAGAAGGGACCGTTTGCAGGACTAGGGTTCGCGGGGATCCTCGCACCGTACTGCTGAGCTGCCGCGGTCCCCGACCGGAACAAAGTAAGCGAGGCGGCCAGAAGGAAGGCGAGGGCACGTAGTCCCCTGGACCTTCCGTGCCTTCCGCGGACTCCTGTTATTCTCATCAAAGCCGACCCGGGACGTCCAAGTGCGATCCGAAGAGCGATGCCAGGATACATCGGGGTTCTCGAATCGTTTCGCGCGTCGCCGCCCCGAAGCCTTCATTGTTCGTCGATCGAGCCCCGGAAGGCAAACGGATCCAGCGCCAGCCCCGAATCCATCTCGCATCTCGGCCATTCATTCGATCGGATGTTTCATTCTATCGGATGTTCTCGGACGCCTCGGCCTCGGTCTCCACGAGATCCCCCGTCAGAAGCTCTTCCACGAGCCGATCGGCATCGTACACGTCGTCCAGCGCCTCGATGATGGACCGAACGTCCACCATGATGTTTCGGCCCCGCTCAGGAAGATAGATGTAATCCCGGGAGAGGCCTTCGATGTTACGATCGAAGTTGAGCCCGACGATCTCCAGCTCAGGCGTGATCGCTGGCGATCCGGAGTTCCCACCGTACGTGTCTGCCGTCGACACGAAGTTCAGTGGCGTGTTCAGGTCCAACGCCGGGGGAGGTGGCAGCCACCGATCCGGAAGATTCCAGTCCGAGTCCCTACCGTAGGAATGGAAGTGGTCGTACAGGCCGAAAAAGGTGGTGTACGGCGGTGCCACGGTACCGTTGTATTCGTACCTGCTAACCACTCCGTCCGTTATCCGCGGGGAGGAAGTGGCGTCCGGCGGAACGGCCGTCCCGGACACGGCGAAACGCGCCCGGCCCAGCTCCACCGCCAGCTCCCTCTCGGCCGCCGTGAGACGCCCGTAGTCGTTCCTGTAGTTCCGGTACACCGGGAGAATCGCCTCGGCGAGCCTGAGAGCGGGGTCGTCCGCGGTCAGGGCACCGCGGGCCACGCCCTGCGCCGTCCTGGATGAATCGCCCAGAACCGAGTCCTCGATGAGGGAGAGAGCCGCCTCCATCGGCTCCCGCCCTTGCAGCGCAGCCTGAGTGACCGGGTGGTCCGGACCCAGGTAGCGAAGGAAGGCCGCGAACCGGATGGCCAGAAGCCGGCGCTCCAGGCCGCGCGGCCAACCTCCCTGGGCGAGGAGTCGGCGGCGAAGAGCTTCGGCGCTGTCCGCAGGCGCTCCAACTTCGAGGGAAGTGAGCCATTGGTGCGCCAGCAACGCCCGGAGGAGCACCGTCGAGCCCAAGGACCCGCTCCCCAGGTACATGAAGGCACTGTGGGGAGCGCCTGACTCCCGCTTCAGACGCTGAAGATCCGAGATCCGGTCAATCACGCTCCCGAACCGGTCCTCCAACTCCGGATCCCCCGCGATCGCCTCACGGAACCAGCGCTCGGCGTCTCTGCGCTTAGCCATGATCCAGGGGTTCCTGAGCGCATCCTCTCTGCCCGTGTTGGCCTTCAGCGAGTTGGAGATCGAGAACATTCGGTTGCGGATCCCGATTCCCTCCGCCTCCTCCGGCGCCTCCTCGCGGTACACCCGCATGGCGTCCAGTCGCTCCTTGAGAGCCGTCTTCAAGGCGGGCACGTGCACGTCTCGCAGGAACTCGAGCTGGGCCACCGTGTTCAGCCGGTTGGTCGGACCGGGGTTTCCGACGACGAACACTACGTCACCCTCTTCCACACCGTCCCTTCCCCACGCCAGGTAGTGATCGGTCCGGAACGGCTCTCCGTCGTCGTAGACCCTGAGGAACGCGAAATCGAGGGCGTACCTCGGGTACGTGAAGTTGTCGGGATCGCCTCCAAAGAACCCCAGCTGCAGCTCGGCTGCCGCCACCAGCCGCACGTCGGTGAACCGCCGGAACACGTATGCCGAGTATCGTCCCCCCTGGTAGAGCGCCACGACCTCCACGTGGACGTCCTCGCCGCCACTCGCGAAACGATCCCCAAGCCGCTCCTGGATCTCCTCCACGGTCTCGGCCCGGGCCTCCTGCCGTGCTTCATCGCTGGGAGCCCGATCCACGGCCTCGTGGACCTCTCCCGTCACGTCTTCGATCGCGATGAGTCGATCGGCGCGGAAGCCTGGGATCGGGCGTTCCTGTTCGCTGGCGGCAGCATAGAAGCCGGTGTCCAGCAGAGACTCGCCGCGCTGGGACAGCTGGGCGATCGCGCCCCGCACGCAGTGGTGGTTCGTGGCCACCAGACCGTTCGGGGAGACGAAGGACGCCGAGCATCCAGGGATGCGCAAGACCGAAAGGCGAATGCGCTCGAACCAATCGGGGCTGGCGTCGAAGCCGTAGGTCTCGGTGAAGTACTCCGAGGGCGCGTACTCGAACGTCCACATCTTGCCGGTATCGAAGGGTCCAGCTCGGACCGTATCCGGATCGAAGGTCCGAATCTGTGCTCGGGCGCTGGACATCGGGACCAGAAGGAGGGGAGCCAATGAGACAACGGCGGAGGTGAGCCCGAGGGCCCGTCCCCGCTTCCAGGGATTGCGACAGGAGAGATTCGAAGCGGCTTCCCGGATCACGATGGTTGCCCTTTCTAGGCTGGTCCCAACAGTGGGCAAGACCTGGCTCCGTGTCCATACCGAGGCCATTCTCGTCCACGGGAATGGTCCCGAGCTGGAAGACCAGCAGCGGGATTAGCCGTGGCCGTGAGGGTCACCGGCCGCCGATCTTCCCTCTCCGGCCGTGCCAGAGTGCGGAGGGCTCGCTAATGTGCCGGTACACTAGCCGCTGGCCTCCTCGATTCTCTCCCTGAGGCGCGGGTGAGCCTTCCAGAGGTAGATGCCGGCCGTGAACGCGGCGGCCAGATTCGCGATCACGATGACCGGCCAGGAGATGACCGGGAAGATCGAGCCGGCGAGCAGTCCCATGGCCGCCACCGTGTAGACGAATCCTGCCAGGAAGATCATGAAGATCACGTACCACAGCTGAGGGTGCCGCTCAGTCACGGAGACCAGAAAGGCCACGAACGTACCGATCAGCACGGAGGCCAGGATGTGAAGCCCGTTGTAGGCGATGATCGGCGGCGCGCCGATGACGAGGTTCGCGGGGTCACGCAGGTCGTAGAAGAGCGCCGACCCTAGCAAGGCAGGGGTGTAGAACGCTGGACGTCCCGTCACGACGTTGAGTACCAGAAAGAACAGCACCACAGTGGCATACGCGATCAATCCGGCGATCAGTCCTTCCTTGAGCACCCGGCTGTACTCGGTCTTCATGGTCGGCCTCCCGGATGGATCGCCACTCGCCGCGAACGGCTTGGACCTGGGATCCCCGCCACCCCCCTTTTCTGCCCCTCAGTCCGCGACAACGAATGTGACCTTGCAGTCTACCCTGTACTTGACGATCCGGTTGTTATCGACCTCGGCCTTCATCCCCTCGACCCAGATCCCTTTGATGTTGTGTACCGTCTTCGACGCGTCCCGAAGGGCGTTAGAAACAGCATCATCAAAGCTCTTGTCGGACTCCGCGATGACTTCGATGACCTTGGCAATCGACATCTTCGACTCCTGTCTCGAGTAGCTGATACGAGAGGATTCTGCGTCCGGCGTGGGAGGGCCGCAAGGACGGACCGGTAAGGCCCAGCCACCTCCGGCTGTCCATCGCAGGACTGTGGCAGTCAGGACCCGAGGCAGTAGGTCTACGAGCCGAGAGAAGACCCTGCGCTCCGGCTCCGGGGCTTCCACCGAGCCCGCTCCATGGGCGAGGCCCCGGTCTCCCTAGGGCTTCTTCCCCGTACCCTGCTCGTCGGCCTCCGCCAGCCGGGCAGCGATCCGGTCGCGGAGATCCGGTGGAGCCTGGATCCTGCGGAGCTTCTCCCTCACCGCTGAGATCACCTCGGCCTCGAACTGGAAGCGGGTCGCACATCGAGCGCAGTCCTCCAGGTGTCCCCCCACCTGGTGGGCCTCTTCCTCGCTGAGCTCCCGGTCGAGAAAGTCGTCCAGACGTCGGAACGTCTCCTCGCAGGTGAGCCGATCAGGATTCGTCATGATCCCCCCCATCCGCCAGCTGTCGCACGATCCCTTCCTCCTCCGCCACAGCCCACAGCCGCTTCTGAAGAAGTCTGCGGCCCCGGTGTATCCGGGAACGCACTGTGCCCACCGGGATCTCTAGTACCTCCGCGATCTCCGCGTAGGAGAAGTCCTCCATGAAGTAGAGGGTCGCCACCGTCCGGAACTCGTCCGGGAGGTCCGAAACCGCCTTCTGCACGGCTTCCACGCCCAGCTTGTCCAGCAAGAGCCGCGCTGGATCGCTGCTCCGATCGTGAAGCCCAGCCGCCGCGGTCTGGTGGAAGAGGTAGAGGTCAGGTACCTCTTGGAGGTCCACCCCCACGGGACGTCGCTTGTCCCTCCGCCTCCTGCTCAAGAAGGTGTTGGTCAGGATTCGGAAGAACCAGGCCTTGAAGTTGGTTCCTGGCCGGAACGTCTCGAACCCGCGAAACGCTCGGAGGGCGGCCTCCTGGACCAGATCCTCGGCGTCAGCGCGGTTGCCCGTGAAGTTCAGGGCCATGCCAAAGGCCAGATCCAGCAACGGTGCGAGCAGCGATTCGAATTGCTCCTGGGAACCCTTCATGCTCCATTCTCTGCTGGCTTTCGGGCTCATCCGGGCGGATCTTCCCACGGCGGGGCCGACCCCCTCACCTTACCCCCGGTGCATTGTTCATCGGTCGGTGCCACGCCGCAACGTCCCGTGCCAAACCGCGGGGGCGTGGAAGCCCGCAGGAACGAGTGGCCCAACTCCTCCCGCCCGAGGGGCGAGAATGCCCGTTTGAGAGCCAGCGTTCCCGGCCGGCGGCTGCGGCCACCTTGCGGCAGCCATGTCTCCATCCTATTTGGAACGACGTGGGTGCGAACGCCTTCCCGAGGGTGGACATCCCTTCCTGACCTTCCAAGACGCGGTTCGTGAAGCACGGAGACGTCACGATGCACAACGTTCGACTATTTCGCTGGGACGCCATGCCCAAGGAGCCGGTCACGGACAAGCTCAGGCGTAGGATCGTCACCGGGGAGCGAATGATGCTGGCGCACGTCTACCTCGACTCGGGATGCGTGGTGCCGAAGCATGCCCACGAGAACGAGCAGTTCACCTACATACTCCAGGGTGCTCTGCGCTTCTGGATCGGCGAGAACGAAGACCAGGAGCTCGTCGTTCGGGCCGGGGAAGTGCTTCATATCCCCTCCCACATCCCTCACAAGGCCGAGGCGCTGGAGGATACCCTGGACGTCGACGTGTTCAGCCCACCCCGAGAGGACTGGCTTTCGGGGACCGACACGTACTTTCACGACACGGAGTCATAGCCGTGGATCTGGGTCTTCGGGATCGAGTGGCCCTCGTTGCCGGGTCCAGCCGCGGGCTGGGCCGCGCCATCGCAGACGAGCTGGCCAGCGAAGGATCTCGTTTGCTGATCTGCTCGAGGGGAGGGGAGGGGCTTACCGCCGCAGCGGAGGACATCCGGAGCCGCTATGGGGTCCCCGTCGTGGCAGTAGGGGCCGACCTGAGCGAGGAGAGAGGGATCCGCGAAGTCGTGGACGCGGCGCTGGGCGAGTACGGCAGGGTAGACGTGCTCGTGACGAACACCGGTGGCCCGCCCGCAGGTACCTTCGTGGAACACTCGATGGAGGTGTGGCGGGAGGCGATTCGCCAGAATCTGGAAAGCGTTCTCGGCCTGGTCCGAGGCGTCCTTCCCGGCATGCAGGAGCGGGGCTGGGGCCGAATCATCAACGTCACCTCCATCGCGGTGAAACAGCCCGTCGACGGTCTGATCCTCTCCAACAGCATCCGGGCCGCCGTCACCGGATTCGCGCGCACACTGGCCAACGAGGTCGCGATGCAGGGCATCACGGTCAACAATGTGATGCCCGGATACACACGAACAGAGCGGTTGGGCGAGCTCGCTCAGCGAATCGCCCGGGACCGGGGGATCTCGCAGGAAGCCGCGTTCCGACAGTGGGAGGCGGAGATCCCCATGGGTCGCCTCGGACATCCGACCGAGCTCGCCGCGCTGGTGGCGTTTCTCGCGTCCGAGCGGGCCGAGTATATCACGGGAGCCTCGATCCCGGTGGATGGAGGCTGGATTCGGGCCCTGGTCTAGAAGGATGGTCTGACGCATGACAACACGGCTTGTGGAGTCCGAGTGGATCTGGCACGAAGGCCACTTCATCCCCTGGCGTGAGGCTCGCATTCATCTCCTCACCCTCGCCGTCCAGTTCGGCTCGTCCATTTTCGAGGGAATCCGCTGCTACGAGACACCGGAAGGCCTGGCGATCTTCCGCCTGGACGCCCATCTGCACAGGTTATTCGACTCGTGTCGTATCTACCGGATGGAGCCCCGGCCCACGTTCGAGGAGCTGACGGACGCCTGCATCCAGCTCATCGTCCGTAACGATCATGGCTCCTGCTACATTCGCCCGATGGTGCTGAGGGGATACGGCTCCGCCGGCCTGAACCCCGTGGGAAGCCCCGTGGAGACCTATCTCGCGTCCTGGCCCTGGGGAGCATACCTGGGGGCAGACGCACTCGAACAGGGCGTCGACGTCTGTGTGTCGAGCTGGCGGAGGCCCTATCCGAATACCTACCCGGTGGCCTCGAAGTCAGCGGGGCACTACAACAACGCGCAGCTCATAAAGATGGAAGCTATCGCCAACGGCTTTGCCGAGGCCATCGTTCTGGGACCCGGCGGCCTCGTGAGCGAGGGCAGCGGTCAGAACATCTTTCTCGTTCGGCAGGGAATTCTCATCACCCCGTCCACGGACGCGACCTTCCTGGCGGGCATCACCCGCGACACGGTTCTCACTCTGGCCCGCGAGCTGGGCATACCGGTACGGGAGGAGTCCGTCCCCAGAGAGTCTCTCTACACAGCGGAGGAGATCTTTTTCACGGGAACGGCCACTGAGGTCACTCCTGTCCGGAGCGTGGATCGTATTCCGGTGGGTACGGGAAAGGTGGGGCCCGTCACCCGCGAGCTCCAGCATCGCTTTCTCGAGACCGTGAGCGGAAGGCTTCCCGACAATCACGGATGGCTCACCCCCGTGCCGCTCGTCACGACCACCGGGACCTCGTAGGCACTGGGCTCCGCACACGCCTGACCCGACGCTTTGGTGTGATCCGGAGTCCCCGGGTGACGAAGCGCCAGCCGCCGGTGAACTGCATCATTTCAGATCACCATGAATCGTTTCGACTCAACCCAAACGGGCCAAGCGCCGGCTGCGGTCCATCGTCCCCGAGGATGAGTGACCTCCCTAATGTTATCTGAAGGAATGGCTTATCCTGTCGCGCCTCCCAACTCGGTGGAGAAGTGGGCAAAGTGGCATCGTCCGTGCACGTTTATTACTTGGCGGGGTTTGCCGCCATCACACGGGGGCCGATGTCGGCGTCCGACGCGTCACACGGGATCACGAGCGGAGGTCTGAGGATAATGTCAAACAGGTGGTCAGCCATGCGACTCACACAGGCGGTTCTCCTCGTCGGTTTCTCTGTCGCGCTCGTCGGGTGCGGGCACGTCAAGAGAACGGAAATGGACTCCGAGCTCGCTCGGCTCCGACAGGAGGTGCAGGAGGGCGACCAGATGGTGGCCGAGAGGCTCGGCGGGCGCATCGGCGACCTGGAGTCCCGCGTCGAATCACTGGAGATTGACCTTCGAGCATTGGAGAATGATTTCCAGATGACGGTGGAGCGCCTGGAGACCGCCCTTCGCTTCAATGCCCCGGTCTTCTTCGCCTTCGACGACGCCAACCTCCGGGCCGAAGATCGACCCCTCCTCAACCGCTTCGCAGAAGTGGTCAAAGAGTACTACCCCACGGCACTCATTACCGTGGAGGGGTTCACGGATCCCTCGGGAAGCCGGCAGTACAATCTCAGGCTCGGTCAGGAGCGAGCGAACGCCGTGAAGGATTATCTGCTCGCTCAGGGGCTTTCCCCGGACCGGGTCCGCGCGGTCAGTTACGGTGAGGAGACGGACCGGCTCGTCGCCCCCGGCCAGCAGGGCCCGGGCGAGCAGGGATGGGAGAACCGCCGGGTGGTTCTCGTCGTCGATCACGGTGACGCTTCCGTCGCTCGCGGGCTCGTGGCGGTACGCTAGACACCTCCTGAGATCGGGGGAACCGAGGCCAGCGGCCGGCCCACGCGGTGGGTCGGCCGCTTCTTCATGCTTGCACGGGTCTTGCAACGCAATCGTCCGCCGCTGAAGCGGCGGGTCCACACGTTGAACCTTCTGGGACGCTGATCATGGACGCATCAAGGCAACTCTCGAGAGTAGGGGCCATCTCGCTGGTGGCCTCTTTGGTTGTAGCCAGCAGCGGCTGTTCCTCCTTCAGCCGGACGGAGAAAGGGGCCGTGATCGGCGGAGCCACCGGAGCCGTCTTGGGAGGCGCGATCGGCAAGGCAGCCGGGTCGACGGCAAAGGGCGCGATCATCGGCGCCGCCGTCGGAGGCGCTGCGGGCGCGGTCATTGGACGCCAGATGGACAAACAGGCCGAAGAGCTCGAACAGGACCTTCCGAACGCCACGGTGGAGCGGGTCGGCGAGGGAATCCAGGTCACCTTCGATTCGGGGATTCTCTTCGATTTCGACTCTGACCGCTTACGGCCCGAGGCCAGGTCCAACCTTTCCGACCTGGCAGCTAGCCTGAAGGAGTACCCCAACTCGGACCTCCTCATCGTGGGCCACACCGACGCACTGGGGTCGGACGCCTACAACCAAGAGCTGTCCGAGCGGCGGGCCGCGGCGGCGACCCGCTACCTCCTGGCGCAGGGCGTCGGGTCGTCCAGAATCGAATCGGTCGGATTGGGAGAGACGGAGCCGGTTGCGGACAACGAAACCGACGAGGGCCGAGCGCTCAACCGCCGTGTGGAGGTGGCCATCTTCGCCAGCGAGGAGTACCGCCAGCAGCTCCAGCGCGGCTGAGCAGAACCGTCGAGAGTGCCGACTCGCCAGCGAGTCGGCGTGAGTCAGCGCGGCTGTACCGGGCTCCTGTCGCGGGGAGGGCGTGGAAGGAAGGCGCTGGTTCTCTGCACGTATTCCCGGTATCCCGGACGTGTCTCGGCAAGGTGTGCCTCGAGCATTGGAACTCCCGACACGCGCGCCAGCAGGTAGGTCATCGTCAGTGGGCTCAGGACGGTGAGCGCGCCGCCCGGCGTCGCGGCACAGACCAAGAAGATCCCCCACCACAGGAGGGCATCACCGAAGTAGTTCGGGTGCCGCGTGTACCGCCACAGGCCGCGGTCCAGCACGCGACCCTGGTTAGCCGGGTCGGCCTTGAAACGAGCGAGCTGGGCGTCTCCCACCGCCTCGAACAGAAACCCCACCAGCCAGACGCCCGCACCGAATAGATCGAGGGGACTGATCCTGGCCGGGAGAGGCGCGACCTGCGTCACCTGTACCGGAAGGGAGATGAACCAGAGGAGGACCCCCTGGAGCCCGAACACCGTGAAGAGGCTCACGAAGGGGAAGCGGTCTCCATGGCGGGCTCGCATGGCCTGGTAGCGGACGTCCTCCCCCATTCCTCGGTTCCGGAGCCAGATGTGCAGCGATAGCCGCACGCCCCAGGTGGTGGTAAGCAAGGTCACCAGCCAACGGCGCGCCGGGTAACCGTCGGTGACGATCAGAGTCACCACGCCCACCAGCGCGAATCCCAGGCCCCAGAAGGAATCCACGATGCTCGCGTCCCTGACACGTACGCTCGCCACCCAGACCGCGAGCATGAGGGCCGCGACGAGCAGGGCGTTGAGGCCCAGAAGAGCGGGAAGACTCACGGCTCGATCCGATCACTCCGGGAACCGGCTGGCATCGAGGCCAGGGATGATCCGGAGGGCGTTTCTGTAATAGATCTTCTTCAGAACCTCGTCCGGCAGGTCCAGGCCGTAGAGCTGCCAGAAAGCGTGTCGCCTCCGGTAGTAGTCGAAGTATTCGTCCGCGGTTTCCAGAGTCCGGAAGTACACGGGGTATTCCTCCGGATTCCAGGCGTCTTTGCCGAATAGGACCCGGTCCTGATATCGGACGAGGAAGTCCTTCGCGAAGCGAGGCTGACGACCGAGCTCGGCCAGCACCGCTCCGATCTCCGTGTACACGTTCGGCAGCTCGTCGAGGAGTCTCCCCAGCGTGGCCAGATCGTTTCCCATCCATCCCAGGTGGGCATTGATGAAGATCGTGTTGGGGTGCTTACGGAAGAGGTCGTGCTGCTCGCCAATGATCTGCTCCCAGGGGGGGAACTGGTCCGGTGGGCGGCGCCGCCGCGGAATCTCCTTGAGCTCGAGCCAGCGCTCGTTGAAGACGTCGTGCGGTTCCCAGAACGGCGCTGGATCCGCCGAATGGATCAGAACCGGAATACCGAGCTCACCGGCCTTGGCCCAGACCGGATCCAGCCGGGGGTCATCCACCGGGACGCGATTTCCGGCGCCGTCCCGTACCGTCATCCCCAGGTTCTTGAAGATCTTCAGACCCTGCGCACCGTTGCCCACGTCCTGCTCCAGCTGGGCGGCGGTGCGGTCACCGTATCCGGGCTCGTCCATCCCCTCGAAGCTCAGATTGGCGAAGAGGACGAACCGGTCCGGGTACGCCTCCCTCATGTTGCGGATTCCAGCGGCGAGACGCTCCCCGGATCCCCCGCTGAGGTTCACCAAGATGGCCATGTTGAGGCGGTCCATATCCTCCACCAACCGCGCCAGCGTCTCCGCGTCCATAGAAGCGCGCTGGTGGCTATGGACGTCGATGAACGGATAGCGGGCCCTGGACACAAGGTGCTCGGGAACCACCAGGGTCGACCGCGGGCTGTACTCTTCGAACGTGATCTCCTGCCCGTGCGCACCCGCCGCGGTCAAGGTCAGGGTCAGGGCAACCAACAACCAGAAGAGTCTCTGTCGCATGGGCCACCTCGTGATCGTGGCGACGATTCCTCGCTCCGCGGCCGTTCCCGTACCACCGGATCCGGGAGCATCCCCCTCACGGCAACGTCTCGTCCGCTCCGAGCAGCGTCCGGAGAAGAACGTTGGCTCCCGCCTCTATGTGCTCGGGACGCGAGTACTCCTCAGGCGAGTGACTGATCCCGCCCACGGACGGAATGAAGATCATGCCGACCGGAGCCAGGCGAGCCATGCTCTGGGCGTCGTGACCCGCTCCGCTGGGCATGCGCCGACGTGAAAGCCCCAGCTCCTCGGCGGCAGCCTCCACCAGCCGCCGCATCCGCTCGTCGGTGGGCGCGGCGTGGCTCTCGTAGAACCCTTCCAGGTCGAAGCTCGTCCCGGTCTCCTCTCCGAGCCTTTCGGCCTCGCGGCGCATCAACTCGAACAGCTCAGCGATGCGATCCATCGTCAAAGCCCGGATCTCCAGACTGAGTCGAACCTGGCCGGGGATGACATTGGGCGCGCCTGGGAATGCTTCGATTCGTCCTACCGTCGCCACGTGCGACCCGGGAACGGCCCTGGCAACGCGGTTCACCTCCTGAACGAACCCCGCCGCCGCCAGCAGCGCGTCCCGACGCTGGTCCATAGGCGTGGTGCCCGCGTGATTGGCAGCCCCGGTCACCGTCACGGCCCAACGCCGGATCCCCACAATCCCCTCCACCACACCGATCTCGGTACCGGTCCGGTCCAGCACCGCTCCTTGCTCCACGTGAAGCTCAAGGAATCCCACGATGTCGCCGGGCGGTCTTTGGGCCTCGTCGAGTCGGTCCGGATCGCCGCCCAGCAGGCGGATCCCCTCCCGGATGGTCCGCCCGCTGGCAGTCTCCAGGTCCAGCTCCGCGGTCCGGACTTCTCCGATAAGGGCCCGGCTGCCTGTCTTCCCCCCTTCTTCGTTCTGGAAGACCACCACCTCCAGGGGATGCCGGGTCTGGATCGCGTTCTCTTCCAGGAGGTAGGCGACCTCCACCGCGGCGAGGGTGCCCACGGGGCCGTCGTAGTGGCCCCCCTGAGGCACGGAGTCGATGTGTGAGCCCAGCATGAGCGGCGCCAGACCCGAAACCGTGCCGTCCCGGCGTCCGATGATATTCCCCGCAAGATCCACAGAGGGCGCGAGGCCGGCCTTTCGCATCAGCTCCGTCACGAACTGCCGGGCTTCCAGGTCGGCCTCGCTGTAGGCCACCCGCATGGCAGCCCCATCGGGTGTTCGTCCGATGGCTGCGAGAGACTGCAGGTTCTCGCTGAGACGCGCCCCGTCGACCTGGAGCCCGACCTGTCTCCGGCGCTCCGCAGTGCCCGGCATCAATCCACGAAGCGACCCGGGGTCCAGAGCCGCTACGCTCGCGATACCGACCACATGCCGGTGAAAGTCCCTTCGATTCATCATGCCATCCGCTGATTGTCCGTGAGAGGGAATGGTGAACACCGGCCTGGGCTCTTCGGGCGTGGATCCCATGGCCTTGCCAGCCCTCGATGCGTCCTCGTCCGCCCTTGCTGTCACTCGGGCGGAGATCTAGAGGTCCCGGGGTCGGATGAAGTGGTCGAGTCGCCCTCGCTCTGGGCGCACCACCGCCCAGGCATCCCCTTCGAACGAGATCACGGCCAACGCGGCCGTGGGGTACTTGGCCCGCATCCGAGCCAGGCCTGAATCATCGCCGTCCCCACACAGCGCGTGGGCGAGATCCTCCATTCCGGGGTTGTGAGCCACGATCATGAGCGACTCCACTCCATCGTCCTGTGCCCGAATCAGGGAGAGGATCCGGGAGGCCGGGGCCGCGTAGAGAGCGTCCTCCAATCTGACGGTCACCTCCTCGCCCAATTCGTCGGACATGCACTCCCACGTCTGCACGGCTCTTCGGGCCGTGGAGCACAGGACCAGGTCCGGCACCCACCCGCGCTCGCCCATATATCGAGCCAGGAGAGGGGCCGCCTTCCGGCCTCTTCTCGCCAGTGGTCGCTCGAAGTCCCGTAGGGCCGGGTCGTCCCAGCTGGACTTTGCGTGCCGCACCAGATAGAGCTTCTTCATCGAGTTCCCCTTGTACCCTTGCTTTGCGTCATATCTCTGGGCTTCGTCTCTCCAGGAGGAGAACATCTCGCCACGATTCTCCAAGCCTCCCAAGTCGCTCCCTCCGCCCCACTGCCCGAAAGCCGCAACCGACCAGGAGCCGCACGTTGGCCCGGTTCTCGGGAAACACCCCGGCCTGCAGGGTCCAGAAACCAGCCGACTCGGACTCCGAAATCACTCTTCGGAGCAGTCTCTTGCCAAGCCCGTTGCAACGAGAGCGGCCGCTGACCTAGATGCTCACCTCCCCGACGCCGCAGAAGACCCGGCGGCGCGATACCGGGCTCAAGGCAGCCCAGCCGGTCACCTCGGTTCCCGCAACCGCGACGATCCGACAGGGTTCGTGATGCGCCTCGTCCCACTCCTCCCAATCGGGCAGTCGGGTCTCGAACGTGGCGTGGCCTGCGCGGACTCCCTCCTCGTGGATGGCGCTCACCGCGGGCCAATCCTCCGGCACCATCTTCCGGATCGTCAAATCGCCACATCCACCGGTGGCCCCGGCAAAGGCGCGACTCCCCTGAGGCCGCGGCTGCATCTCTACGACCACCTCATCGCTGCAAGCCCGAAGAGCCTTCTCAGGAAGGCGAGCTGCCCGATGTGATACATCTCGTGCAGCATCATGAATTGGATCCACCCGCCGAGCGTGGAGTCCGAAGAGGGAGATTGAACAGGGGGCTCCCCCCCGAGCTCCTCGGGACCGAGGGTCGGAATCAGAGCGGCCAGAGCGTTGGAGGCCAACTCCCACGCCCCTCTGATCTCCTCCACCGCTGGAAACTCCTCCACCTGCTCGATGGACGTCACCTCGTCCAGCGCCCCACCGAAGAGCGGTCCCAGGCTCGCGCCCAGGTGCCGCGCGATGAAATACCGGGCATCCACGAGGTGGGCCGCCACCAGGGCCATGTTGTTCGTCAATCCGCTGGGGCGACGGACGGCGGTGGCATCGTCCAGCCCATCCAGGCAGCGCTCGAAGAGTCGGGTGTTCAGCTTGAGCATCGCAGCGAGTGGGTGCGTCGTTGGAGCCATCTTGCCCTTCTCCTCCAGCCCGGATAGCGGACCGCGTCGGTGTCTATCGCCTCAGTGCGGGAACAGCACTCTTCAAAACGAACCCCACGTTGGCGGGCCGTTCCGCCAGCCGACGCATGTACCATGTAAACCAGGCCTCCCCGTAGCTGACCAGAATGCGGATGGGCACCCCCTCCCTGGCCAGGCGCACCTGCTGGCTCGCACGGATACCGTAGAGCATCTGGACCTCGAAGGCATCCCGGGGCAGCGAGCGCTCCCCTGCCGCGACACGGATCCGCTCGATCAGGCGCAGGTCGTGGGTCGCGACGGCCGGCCGTTGCTCCGGGTGCGTCTCCGACCGTCTCAGAAGCTCAAGAGCCAGGGTGAAGTAATTGCGGTCGACATCCGTCTTCCTGGGAAACGCTACCTCCCGGCTCTCCATGTAGGCGCCCTTCACCAGGCGGACGCGGGCACCGGCGTCCAGGGCCCAGAGTAGGTCCTCCGCAGTGCGGTAGAGGTACGCCTGAAGGCAGAGTCCCACACCGAGCAGACGAGCCCGGACCCGCCCGTACACCTCCAGGGTGACGTCCACATACCCGGAGGATTCCATGTCCACCCAAACGAAGCTCCCCGAGTCCTGGGCCACTTCCACCACTCGGGTCAGGTTCGCTTCCGCTTCGCGCTGATCGAGATCGAGGCCGAGGTGAGTGAGCTTCACGGAGATCTCGGCCGGCAGTCCGTCGGCTTGGAGCCGGCCGAGGAGCTCCACGTAGCGATCACCGGCTGCCCGGGCATCGGAAGGCGAGTGCACGTTCTCTCCCAGCACCGTCAGCGCCGAGGGAATCCCCTTGGCATGCAGGGCTCGCACCGCCTCGATCGCCGCCTCCGTGTCTTCTCCGGGCATGAAGCGAGACACAGCGCGAGTGGCAAACCCCCGGCGCCGGAACTGGCGCTCCAACCAGGAGCTTCGGGAAGCCCACAGGAGCGCGGAGCGGAGCATGCCCATTTCAAAGCCCTCGGTCATCCGACCGGTGGGCTCGCGGCCGACGCGAGCTCTCTACCAGCCTGCCCAACCCGGTCCTCTCACGACTCGCCCCGGCGTTGCACCTGTGTGCTCGCCATCCCGGACAACCTGCTCGCCATTGACGAACACGTGCACCATCCCCGACGCATACTGATGGGGTTCGGCGAAGGTGGCACGGTCGGTGATCGACCCAGGATCGAAGACGATCACGTCCGCGAAGAAGCCGGGCTCCAGACGACCGCGCCGGCGAAGGCCCAGGTTCTCCGCCGGAAGCCCGGTCAGGCGGCGCACGGCCTCCTCCAAGGGAATCACTCCCTCCTCGCGTATGTATTTGCCCAGAAGTCGAGCGAAATTCCCGTAGGCCCTCGGGTGAGGATTCGACCGGAGGAAGACCCCTTCAGCCGCGGGAGCCGCGGCATCGGAGCCGAAGCTCACCCAGGGCCGTCGGATCTGCTTCGCGAGGTTCTCTTCGGACATCACGAAATAGACGGTCCCCACCTCGCTACCATCCTGCACCACGAGGTCCATGGCCGTCTCTTCGGGCGACATCCCCCGGAGCGTGGCCACTTCCGCCAGGGTCTTCCCGGTCAGGTACTTGAGCGAGTCCTCCTTGAAGGCCACGAGGATCGCGTTCTCCGGAGACCCTGAGAGAAGGAGGAAGTTCTCCCACTCGTCCGAGGGAGTCCTCATCTCCAACGAGACCCGTCGACGGACGTCCGGATCCCTGAGCCGCGAGGTCCAGGCCTCCAGGCCTCCCTCCTGGACCCAGGGCGGCATCGTGGCGTCGAGGCCCGTCGCCGCCGCCGTGTAGGTGTACATGTCCGCCGTAATCCGGAGCCCTTCCGCCCGAGCAGCCTCTATCCGCTCGAGCACCTCATCCATCTTCTGCCAGTTCGAGCTCCCGGCGGCCTTCAGATGGTAGATCTCCGCCGGGATTCCCGCCTCGCGAGCGACGGTAATGATTTCGTCCACGGCCTCGAGAAGCCGATTTCCCTCGCTTCGGATGTGGCTGATGTATACGCCACCGTATTCGGCAGCGGCGGACGCCAGCGCCACCAGCTCATCGGTGTCAGCGTAGAAGGCAGGAGCGTAGATCAGGGACGATCCAACGCCTAGGGCACCCTCGGCCATCGCGTCCCGGACCAGCTGCACCATCCGGGCAAGCTCTTCCGGAGTGGGAGGGCGGTCCTGGAAGCCGATGACGTGGGTGCGGACCGTGGTGGCGCCGACGAATGACGCGACGTTGGGCGAGACCCCCCGGTGGGTCAGAAAGTCCAGGTACTCGCCCAGAGTGGTCCATTCATAATCGTACCGAATGTCCCCTTGCTGCTTGCGTCGCAGTTCCTTGAGCTCTTGGCTCAGCGGCCCCATCGAAGTGCCTTCGCCGAAGATCTCGAGCGTCACGCCCTGAAGGAGGTCGCTGAGGCCGCGGCCATCCTCGATCAGGCTCTCGTCGGCCCAGCTCAGCATGTTGATGAATCCCGGAGCCACGGCCATGCCGGCGGCATCGATCTCGACCCTCCCCCGGACTGCCCCGACATCACCAACCCTCACGATGGTGTCTCCCTCCACCACCAGATCTCCGACGGTCGGGGGGCCTCCGCTCCCGTCGTACAGCGTTCCACTCCGGATCACGACCGCCCACTCGGTGGGCGGGGAGCAACCGATACCCGCCAGGCCGGCAAGAGCGGCGACCACAAACAGGGATTTCCAGGTCATCACACTTCCTCCGACAGAGACGAACCGAGGAACGGGGCCCCGACGCGACCCCGCCTCGTCGCGAACCCGGGACTTCCTATGTCCCGACATCCAGCCAGACCTCGGTCCGTTCCAGCCCCTGACATGGTCGCCGACGATACCGGCGTCATCCTTCAGAAGGGAAGGTCGAGGGCATCACACAGAAACTTCACGAAGGAGGCACCATCGCCGCACGCCTCCCCGAACGTGGAGATGAAATCCGCGGACGTCACTTCCGCCTGCGGGAGGGGAGCCATTCCCACGAAGTCCTTGCGCTTCAGGTCCTGGATCAGGGGGTGCTCTGGATCGTAACCGCGTGGGGCACGCACAAGGGTGTCGCCCGAGAGATCGAAGCGGCCCCGAAAGCGTCTTCCACCGATCACCCGCTTCCAGCGCGCGGGGTGATCCAGCATGAACTCCCGGATGCGTCGCAGGGTCGCAGAATCCGGATGCCACACTCCGATACCCACGAAGCAACTACCGGGCTGAAGATGCAGGTAGAATCCGGGGGCGTGGGCGTCCCTGCCGGCGTCATGACGAAACTGAATTCCCGAATAGGTCTTGTACGGAGTCTTGTCCTTCGAGAAGCGGGTGTCCCTGTAGATCCGGAATAGCGACCCCCCCACCGGTCGGGGGTCCGCCTTGAAGTGGGGGCTGATGCGCTTGAGCGCAGGCGCGAAGTCGGTGATGAACCGGATCGCGGGATCCTTCAGATTCTCCTCATATCGTGCCTTGTTCGCTTGAAACCAGTCGCGCCTGTTGTTCGCCGCCAGATCCTTCAGGAAGGCAAACGTCCCGGAGCCGAAGTGTCCACTGCGTGCCATCATCACTCTCCTGGATGTGGGTGCCCGCGCGCTCTCGGCTGATCAAAGGCCAGAGCGGTGCGCACACTTCGGCCCTGGCTCCCATCACGTCCTTCTTTCGCGACCAGGTTGTCAGCCCCTCGGGTCGTGTTCCGCGTCAGGCGACAAGTCCCCCCGCTCGTCCTCCGAGCGGTCTCGGGAAGGCTGTCGGCGCTTGGTCAGCTCCTGGAGCTTCAGCAGCAAGCCATCTGCGCTTGACGCCCCTGCGCCCAGAAGACCTTCACCCGACGTCTCGGCATCCTCGGCGGGGCCGTAGAGATTCAGCCAGAGGTCCCATCGCTCTCCCGCTCTGAGGATGCTGTAGAACAGTCGGCCTCTGCCGGGGCCCCCGCGCAGGAAGTCGAACAGGAAGGCGAGAAGGGCGAGCTGCGACAGCAGCACGTCCCCCAGCCCGTCGAGGAAGAGCTTGATCTCGAAGATGATCAGGTCCCTGAGTAGCACGGATCGGGAGGTGGGTGGAACCAGGGCTCGGGAGTCCCCGAACCTCAGGTCCCGTCCGCATCCCGGGCACGGTCCGTGGTGGGGCGTGGGTACCTGGGCACCGCACCACGGGCATCCTTCGGTTGTGCCGCGTTCGTTCATGGGTCCGTGGGAGGTCCTGGTGTGAGTTGGGACTGCGGGGCAAATGGGTGCATCGAAGGTGTACCTGTGGGCCCATTCGGGCAAGCCTTCCTCATTCCCTCACCACATCCGCTCTGAAACCTTGTCCCATGGGCGCCTCGTAGTCCATTGAGGAGGCGACAAGCCCCACAGTTTCACGAAATGCGAAGGAGAGACCTTTGAACGACCAGAGAGAGACCGCCGGCGCGAGCCAGGAGGAAACCGAAGCCCGGTCGAAGACCGAGGAGCACGAGGTCAAGGGCGACCGAGTGATCAGCAAGATCAGAGAGCTCATCCACGAGGGAAATGTACGTCGCATCATCATCAAGACCGATGATGGCAGGACTCTAATCGAAGTGCCCCTCTCCCTGGGAGTGGTGGGCGCCATCATGGCCCCCGTGTGGGCCGCGATTGGAGCGATCGCCGCCCTCGTCTCCAACTGCTCGATCGTGGTGGAGAGAGCGGACGAGCCGGACGAATAGGCGATCCCGACTCGCCCGGCTACGGGGGCGACCCGGGCTGCACCAGCTCGATCCAGAGCCCACCCGTGAGCTCGGGGGACACCGCCACACCAGCCCCGTAAATGCCGGTGCTAACGGGAGGAGGCTGCCGGGTCACCCGACTGATGGCGGCCCGGGCCTGAGCCAGATCCCGAACACGCAGTGTCACTCCCATCACCCCATCACCCCTCTCTCGAAGGAAGCCCGCGACCGGCCCCCCTTCAGAGCTCGTGAGCAGCAGGATGTCCCCGCGTTGTGTGCGGACCACTCTCCCCTGCGCCCGCAGACTGGGGAAGCTCATCAGGGTGTCCGCGGTAAACCCGAGGGACTCGAGGGACGCAACAGCGGACCCGAGGTTCGTTACGGCCATCCAGACGGACCTCAGGCCCGTCGCCGTATTGGCGTGGCTTGCGGAGCGGAGTGGATTGAGCTCGGGATGCTCCAGGTTCAGCTGATCCAGAGCCGCCTGGTTGTACTGAATGAAGAAGAGCGGGTCGCTGGGCACCACGGCCTCGCGGAAGGACACAAGCCAGAACATCTCGGGTGGCGTCTCATCCGCCCCTTCGAGCGTCACGGGCATGGACTGTGGGCCATCGATCTGCAAGTTCCAGGATCTGAGCGAGTCTGCCGCCGCTTGCGCGGAGCCGACCTTGAGCGCGAAGAACCTGCCTCCCTCGGTCCGTTGCAGAAAAGAGGTGATCTCGGGTGCCTTCTGGGCGTCATAGGGCGTCACGATTTCCAGGTAGGTCGTATCGGGAAACCAGATCGTGACGTTGTCCAGCCCATTGGGGAGCCGGTTACGGCCCGCGGAGGTGAACCCCAGACCCGTGGTGAAGAGCCGCTCCACGTTGTCCAGGTTTCGCACCGCCAGGCCCACGTGATCCAGGGCGGTCCCCTGGCCCAGAGAGCGAGACTCCTCCGACCCACCCATCCAACAACCCGCCCACAGAGCGACGAGCGCCAGCGCGAGCGAGCCGACCGTGAAGGTCTTTCGTCTAGACATCACTGCTGCGACTGGATCCAGGTTGCGACAGTCTCGGAGAGGCCCTCGAGAACCTCGTCGTCGGATCTTTCCGAGCTCTTCAACAGGTGGAACGAATGATCCGCACCTTGTACCACGTGCAGTGTAGCGCGATCCCCCAGGCTCTCACAAAGTGGCCCGAGCAGAACCAGGTCCGCGAGCCTGTCCCGGGTACCCTGAAGGAAGAGCATTGGCACGCCTACATCCAGGAGGTGTGCCCCTCGCTCGGCCGACGGCTTTCCGGCGGCATGCAGGGGGAAGCCGAAGAAGACGATGCCCCGAACACCTGGCAGTGGGCCGTGGGAGGCGGCCAGGGAGGTCATGCGTCCTCCCATGGACTTCCCGCCGGCGAATAGCGGCAGGCCTTCGTCTTCGGCGGCAGCCCGGTCAACGGCCGAGCGCGCCGTAGCGATGAGAACGCTCCTCGCATTCGGAGACCGACGCCCCTGTTCCATGTAGGGGAACTGATAGCGGAGCGTGGCCACACCCCGATCGGCAAGATGCTGTGCGATACCATTCATGAAGTCATGACGCATCCCTGCCCCCGCCCCGTGACCCAGAACGAGCAAGGAGTGCGAATCGACCGGACGCTGGAGCATCGCCGAGACCGGGCCACCTACCCCGGTGGGCTCGAAGCGAAACTCCCGTATGCCGTCTGGCGCCGCAGTCATGGAATTCTCCGTCCGGACGAAAGATCGGTCCTCTCATCACTTTCGCCAACCCGCCGCTTCCCGATGGGTCCTCTCCATGGTGCCCAGCGTCACCCGTCGGAGGCAAGACGGGAGCAATCTAACGAAGGGTCGTGCTCCGGATGGCCTCCACGGTGACCATCGCCTGGTACTCCGCCAGCTCACGCCCCAGCTGGACGGTCCGCTCCGAAGGGGCAAGATCCACGCCGTTGATGGAGAAGAGACCTTTCTCCATTCGCTGGGGCATCCGGACCAGGAGGGGATCCACGGTCATCATGATCGCAGAGTGACGGACATCGTCATGATGTCCATCCTCCACCTCGTGGATTCCCCGCTCCTCCAGCCACCTCCTCCAGCGGGGGTTGTCGTAATACTCAGGAATGTAGCGGATCGTGACGGGATCGTCCTCCCATTCCCGGCCCAGCGCTTCGGCCACGCGCCTCATCCCTTCCTGGTTGCCTCCGCTGTCGCCGAGCAGGACCAATCGATCGAACCCGTGCGTCTTCAGGCTTCGCGCGACGTCGGTGAGGATCGCCTCGAACGTACTCGCTCGGACGCTGATCGTCCCGGGATACCGCATGTGGCCGGTAGGTGGATAGAAGTCCCCCTCGGGAACGAAGGGCACGATGGGCGCCACCAGCGCGTCCCCCAGGAGACGGGCGATTCGCTCCGTGGTGGCCCGCAGGATGTAGTTGTGCTTCCCGAGTGCCAGGTAGGGGCCATTCTGTTCCACACCCCCCGTGGGTATGACGACCGTCTTCTTACCGGCCCTCAGCGCGTCCCGAACCTCCAGCCAGGTGAGCTCTTCGAGGAAGACGGAATCCAGAGCGTCGATGGGTCGCTCCATATCCGGATCGGGTGAGGCGGGATCAGGCTGGCTCCGGCTCTCCGCCCGGACCTGCGCGCCCAGGGCGCCACCCGGCACGAGGACCAACAGGAGCAGAGCCGCCGGGAAACGAATCGAATGCGTGTTCATGGGCCGATCATCCTGGCTCAGGGGAAATCCCACCTCGCGAAGGCTCACCCTTCGTCGAATACCGTCGTGTAGGCCTTCCAGGGCCCGACCTCGTCCTGGTAGCGCCGAGCCATGGCTCGGGCGATCTGGCGGATGTGAGCGAGATCGTGGACCACCCACATCGCCAGCAGCTGCCCCAGCGTTACGGGTCCCAGCTCCGGGTGCAGGCCACGCCGCTCCAGACCGTCTGGCCCGATGCGCATGGTCCGGAGCTCGTCGATGTTACGATGCCGAAGCTCCTCGAACTCCCCGAGCAGCTCCTCCAGGCTCTTGCCCGCGGAGTCCTTGAACTGGGCGAGGCGGTCGAACGGCTCGAAGGGCTGGCGGTCTCCCTGGGAGAGGATGATCCGAGCCCGCGGGATCCAGTCCGTCCTCTCCCCGTGGATCAGGTGCCCGACCACGTCGTAGGGGCTCCAGGTTCCGTCGCCTTCGCCGCTCCGAGCCCAATAATCGGAGATCCCCTGGAGCAGGGCCCTCAGAACACCCGGAGTGCGAGAAAGGACTTCGATCCCCTGTTCCAGGTCGATGCTCATGCGGCCTCTCCAGTCAAGGGCAGAGCGAACGAAACCCCC
>JBDHKE010000140.1:0-9193 GCA_039586555.1 Gemmatimonadota bacterium
TTGGCCACTTCGCTTTCTTCCTCCCTGAGTTGATGATGGACTGCGGGGGGTATCAGTATATCGAGAAGAGACGAATGAAAAAGGACAAATATGATGTGGAATGTCAATATTCCCGGGGATTGCGTGCAGGGAACGGCGACCGAGTGGCGGAGCATCAGGTGAAGGCAGCGACTTCCAGTCCGTATGTAGACTCGAACAATCCCTTCTTTTTCGATAGGGCCCACCGCTCCAGAAGGAGGTCTCCCTCGCCCTCGATCCTCAAGACGACCCGTGAGTCGGTGATCTCCACCGAGACGTCCCTCACCGCCCGAATCGGTTGGCGGTCCAGAGCGGCGGCCAAGCGCAGGGTGGAGGCGAGTCTAGTCACTCGGATCCGATGCCTGTCGGAAAGGCGCATGAATGCAGGGTGATGCCGGTCCGGGCCTTCTTTGGGGTGATGGCGGGCTACGTTGGCCGCGACGAGGATTTCCTTGCTGGCCATTGCTGGTAGGTCGGAGCCGGAGATCAGGTACAGAGAGTGTTCGTGATGTTTCTTGTAGCTGATGAACATTCCGATGTCATGGAGGATGGCCCCTACGAGGAGGACCAGGCGGTCAGGTCTTGCACGAGGTCGAGAAGGATTCCCTCCGCCACGCCCGTGCCCGGAATTAAGATCGTCTCGACATTTGCGAGCTCGGCCAGGCGGTGATAGACGAGGGCCGCAGGCAGTATCACGTCGGCCCGATCTTCCTTCAGGCCCAGGGTCTCGACGCGCTCCGAGAACGAAAGACGGCTCAGGAGGTCGATCGCGGAGCGCAGGCTCTCCACGGGGAGGAGGCCGACATCGTTCTCGTCGCTCGTCGCGGCGGCGAGCTTGGCCAGGGCTTCGATACTCAAGCCCGTGGCGATGAATCCAGCGAAACCTCCACGCTCCCCCCACCCAGATCCGCGAGAGTCCACTGTGTCGATGCTCGCGACTCTGAGGGGGAAGTCCGGCGTGAATTCAGGGAACGCGAATGGATAGCGATGCGACGTACGATCGCAGATCTCCGGGCCGCAGCCCCGGAAGGTCCTCCACGCCGCCTACCAGCCGGTATCCGAGGGACAAGGCGGCCTCAACGGCCGTGAGCAGCTGGACTCGAATCACGGCTTCAGGCTGGAGCACGATGAAGTTGTCGGACCCCAGCTCCGTGCCGACGATGGGGTCCCGAACCCTGGCGTTCCCCCCGCCTACCAGAACTCCGGCGCCGATGCCGTAGCGACTCCGGATGGCACCGATGTACTCCAGGACTACGCCTCCAAATCCCATGCCGAGCTCGAAGGCGTTACCCTGTGAGGAGCCTCCCACATCGACTTTACCGATGGAGGTGTAGCCTCCTCCGCCCAAGGACAACCTTCGGCCCAATCGCAGCCCCCCCCAACCGCCGACGAGCAGGTGGGACTGTTCGTTGAGAGAGGTGAGTGTGATGGAGGTAGCCACGAATCCGGAGACCGGATGCCCTTCCCGAACCCCCTCTGCAGCCTGACCCAGAGCAGGGCTACCGGAGCCCAGGAGAGAGGCGAGGAGCAGGAGCGCACAGCTCCGGCTTTCTCGGCTCGATCGCATCAACACAGAGATCCCCATGCAACGATCAGTGGCTTCGAGGAAACCCGGCACCTCGAGTCAGACAATCTACCGGTTCCTCGCAGTCCGGGCTGCATCCCGGCACGCCGGCCAGGTCATCTGATCTCCGGTGCGCGGGCTTATCGGCAGCGCCACGCGGGTTCGTGGCATCTTGCTTGGCTCCTCTGAGGCGAGATAGGTGAGCATCGCCGTCAGGGTCGCGTTGTTCTTCACTTCGTCCAACACGACCTTGTCGAAGGTATCCCGGCCCGTGTGCCAGGTGTACGGGCCGTAGTCCCAGGAGAGGGAATAGAGGCTGAAAGCGGGGGCGCCCGAGCAGATGAAAGCCGCGTAGTCGCTACCCCCACCGCCCGGGCGTCCCGGAATCTCCAGATCGATATGTCGTGTGATCTCAGGGGGAAGGACACCGAGCCATCTCCCGAAGGACGCCCCCGCCTCGGCGAGACCCTGCATGGATATCCTCACGACCCGTCCGGTGCCGTCGTCCTGATTGAACACGGCCTGGAGGCCCTCCACCACTTCGGGGTGGTCCGCGGCGAAGGCCCGGGATCCGTTCAGTCCCTGCTCCTCGCTATTCCAGTGTCCCACCAGAATGGTGCGTCGGGGGTTGGGATAGACGTTCTTCAGGATTCTCGTGGCCTCCATCATGGTGATGGTGCCGGTTCCGTTGTCGGTGGCGCCGGAGCCACCGTCCCACGAATCGAAGTGGGCGGAGAGGAGGACGTACTCGTCCGGTACCTCCGCGCCTGGAATCCGGCCTATCACGTTGAAGGTGGGGACCTCCCCCAGGTCCTCGGCTTCGGCGTTCACCCTGAGCACGGGGTTCTGCCCGTTGCTGGCGAGGCGGAAGACCAGACCGTAGTCCTCGCAGCTCAGGTCGAGGGTCGGAACCCGTTCGGTATAGGCTTCGAAGATCTCTCTCACGCCCCATCCGTTCGGCCAGCTGGATGTGAAGATCCCGAGTGCTCCGGACTCCTCCAGGGTGCGGTAGAGCACTCTACGCCTCAGCCCCGTCGATCGGAGGCTCTCTCTCCACGCTTGGCGATGCTCCGAGCGCTCCTCAGACATGCGCTCGTACGACTCGGGAGTGGCGTACTCCTCCCAGTTCTCGTCCGGGCGGCAGGTGGGCTCGGCCGGGGACACGAGCACGAACTTCCCCTGCACCTGGGGCAGGAACGCCTCCAGGTCCGCGGGGCTGGTGAAGCGAGGGAGGGTCACGACGGCTCCCTGGACCGGACCGGACGTCCCCGGGCTCCAGGCCAGCATGGTTCCCTCCAGAGTCCGGACCCGAGGCTCCAGGAGGTCGATGTGAGTGATGCCCCTGCGCCACCCATTCCAGGTGCCATATGGTTCCTTCTCGGCCTGGATTCCCCAACTCTCGTACATCTTCACGACCCAGTCGGCACCGGCCTCGAGGGCGGGGGTTCCCGTAAGCCGCGGGCCGATGGAGTCCAACAGCACCTGGCCGAGCCGGTGGATCTGGGAGTTCTCCATCCCTTGTTCCCAGATTTGCCTGATCACCGGGTCGTCGGTCGGGAAGTATTGTGCTCGGGCCGGAAGAGCGAGCCCGGCCGAGAGCGCCAGAAGCGCGAGAAGGACGAACGCGGAGATGCGTCGGATCATTCCTGCCTCCAAGAGGGACCCAGCCAGAGCTGGGGGGAAACGGTTGGCGTGCAAGTTACGGGACATGCCAGAGCCTCGAACAGGGCTGGAACGATCCGGCCCGTTCCGAGGTGCGCTCCGAGCATGCTCGCTGTCGCTAGCCGCTGCTGCCTGTCCGCATCGAGGACGCATCGAGGACCGACGCTGACGCCCACGTCTGTGCTTGCCCCTTCCTCTCCCATCCGGGGACCCGAAGGGGGCCGTGGGGTGTTCGGGGGTTCAGCGCATCGTACGTGGCTCGAATCCGTGGCATCAGAGTGGCCCGGGATACTTCATGGAGGGGATCCGTGAGATTCACCACCGGGGGGGGATTCGAAGTCCCAGCCGTGTCCGCCGACGAGATGAGGGAATTGGACCGGGTAGCCCTGGAGGAGACCGGGCCGAACCTCTTTCAGATGATGGAGAACGCGGGACGGAACCTCGCCGAGCTTTCTCTGGCCGTTGTCGGTTCTGATGGGCGGGACGCCGGGATCGTGGTTCTGGCGGGAGCGGGCGGGAACGGAGGCGGAGGAATCTGCGCGGCCCGACACCTGGCCAACCGGGGATGTCGTGTGTCCCTGTCGATCACGGAGACCCAGCGATTGGGGGAGGTGCCGGCCTTCCAGCGCCGCGTATACGCCTGCACCTCCGGTGGGGAGGCGGAGCTCGACGAGCTGGACGGAGTCGGAGTGGGCCTGGTCATCGACGCCGTGATCGGCTACAGCCTCGGGGGGGCACCCTCGGGACGCGCGCTTCAGTTCATCCAGTGGGCGAACTCCAGTGGCCTGCCGATCCTGTCGCTGGACGTGCCCTCGGGCGTCGACGCCACCACCGGCGAGGTGCCGGGCGAGAGCGTACGGGCGGATTGGACGATGACCCTGGCCCTTCCCAAGACCGGACTGCGCCCAGCCACGGCTGGAAGGCTCTATCTGGCGGACCTGGGGATTCCGGTGGATGCATACAAGCGGCTGGGGCTCCGGTACCGTTCACCGTTCGGCCCGCGCAGTTGGGTGCCAATCACAGCGGGCTGACCGCGCTATCCCAGGTCCGACACGGGGCTCGGGAGCTGTTCCGCTATTCCACCAGCCGGAGATGTTTGATCAGGGAGCCCGTGGGCGACCCGGCCCCGCCGTAGCTGTAGCCAAGGAAGCGAGCGTAGATGGTCTTGTCCTTCTGGCTGTAGTTCTCGAGGAAGACCTCGGCGATGTTGTTGAAAACGATGTCCGTGCTCGCCCCGTTCAGGAAGGCCGGTTGATGCGGATCGGCGAGGGCGATATCGACGATGAGCGGACTCTCGGTGACGATGCTCCCGTATTCGTCCACGATCGCGCCCTTGCCATCTGCCGCGTTGGGGTCGAAACTCAGATGCCGTGTCTCCCGGGCCATCAGGCTGTCCATTCCCTCTCTGACCTTGCCCCACGTCTGTCCGGGCTCCGGCTCAGCGGAGTACGTTTCCCCCACATCGACCTCGCACGGGTTGCACTGCAGCATATTCTCGAGGAGGAAGCTGCCGCCGGAGCCCTCGGTCTCGCACCCTCTGTCCGGATCCGGGAGCCTCCAGAGGAGGAAGTTGCCGGGGGCCACCATCGTCTCCAAGCCGCCGGGATTGTCGTCCTTCGTGTTCCCTACCGAGCCGGTCTTGATCACGATGGGGCGCCCGAAGTCCCGCCAGTAGCTGCCTGTGGGACCCGGAAGATCGGTGCGAAAGTCGCTTCCGAACCCCGTGCCCGTACCGGTTTCCGGGTCGGACTGGGTATAGTGGTCCGGCCCCGGCTCATACTCCCAGATCTCACCGTTCTCGGGGATGCGCGGGAACTCGCCGGTATCGCCCTCGGTCTCGTCCCAGAGATCAAGGCCCCAGAAGGGCAGGAGGCACTTGCCACTCCCACCGTCGCTTGCCTCGGCCGCCGCCATGGCCTGTACGTCCAGGCCGTCGATTCCCAGGAACGTGGCGAACCAGGTGGGAAGGCCTCTCGCCGAGATCCAGCAACGCACCTTCGACTCGGCCTGGAGGATCTCGAGCGTCACCTGAGAGGAGTCCACTCCGACGTTTCGAACGACGTTTCTCAGGGCGTACTCGTAGGCGCGGTCGCTGGCTGCGGTCACGGGGTCGGCGACTTCCGGGTCGATGAAGGCACTGGCGCCCGCCAGCGCACAGGCGTCCGCCACCCGTTGCGCTTCGTTCCGAGCGGTGATGGCCATTCCGATGTCCACCGC
Organism: Gemmatimonadota bacterium; assembly: GCA_039586555.1. Lineage (GTDB taxonomy): Bacteria > Gemmatimonadota > Gemmatimonadetes > Longimicrobiales > Gaopeijiaceae > JBDHKE01. Next base: position 5,462 of record JBDHKE010000140.1, read on the forward strand.
GAGGGACGCCATGGCGAGCAGTCCTACCATGACGACAGCCGTCAACACGAGGGCCGATCCCTCTTCATCGAGGAACCGGTTACGGGCTCTTGGAAGCATGATCGGCCTCACCGGGTGACTGTTGGATTTCTGTTACGTCGTGGTGCGTCGTGGGCTCGACAAGGGTGGCGCCCTGGGCGAACCCTCTTCGACACGAATGCGAGCCCTCGAAGGCTGTGCCTGGCGGGTACAGATACTCAGCCCCGAAAGGCTCGGGTTCCTCAACTCTTGAATCCAACATGAGATCGCCTGCTGTAAAGGGCAACCGTTCTTGGCTCTGGCGAGTGAGGGATCGATTGTCGGGCTCGTGTGGCGTCGCCACTCGGCGCTGGACTCTGCTTCGGCGCTGCCGTCGTCATGACGGTATTGGCATCGGTTGGACGGCATGAAGTCTGGACAAGGTTTGGAATGTCGGCTTCAGAGGGTAGCCGCGACCATGCCGGGAGGAAGTCCCGCGTGTTCAGTATTGACCCAGCGTCACTGGCGCACGCAATTGTCCGCAGGAAGGTGCACTGGAGCCCAGTCCCCCCAAAGGGGAGCCGATCGAACAGGAAGACGAAGCATGACCCAAGGCTGCCGCCTGATTCAGCCAATCACGCGTCCGATGAAGATGTCTCGCCTGCAGTGAAGGAGATCGCCGATGGCCCGGACCGTTCACGTGAACAACTCAACCTGGCTCTGCATCGGCGCCGAGAGCATCGCGGGCGGCTGTGCCGCCCAGGGTGTGGCCGGCTGCAGTCCGCGCACCATCTGCCCGGCAAATGCACGGGCAGCTGACCTGCGGCGTCACGACTATCTCAACAAGCCGCCGCCTCGGTTCGGCCACCCCGGGGATGGCCTTATGCCCCATATGGTTGGCCTATCTTATGCCGAGCTCGAGAAGGTATTCCGGGACGAACTGCGAAACATGGGTGCGGGTGCCATCGGCGCACAGATGGTCAATCGTTTCATGACGGGAGGGGGCCAGTACGTTCTGCACCGACCGGGGTCGCCACTAGTGCAGCAGGCCAGCTCGACGAGCTCGTTCCAAAGTGGCAAGAGGAAGATTTTGGAATGCCTCCAGAAGAAGGTGGCTCCCCAGTTCGGCGCCGGACGACAGAGCTACGACTTCGAGTTGCCGGAAGTCCCCTGGATCGAGTGGTCGACACTGTGGCACATCCTGCCGGGCTCGTCCACCAAGGCCCTGGGCGCAGCGGTCGGGGGTACCAAGGGGATCAAGGTGTTCGCACGCAACCTCTACGAGCGTCCCGACAGGACCCTGCGGCTGGATCTTCGAATCGAGATCTGCGACCACTTCGGGGTGGATGAGACTGACGCCTACTCGGTTGGCCTGTGCGCCTTCTGGCTGCTGCAACATGCGCGGCCGGGCTCGCAGAGGCCGTTTGTAAATCTCCTCGTGCTCGAGGAGACGACCACGATCCGCTGTTGACACGGAGGGGGGCAGCCCCTTCCCGCCTCTCCCACGCGTGCCCGGAACTAGTGGATCGACGTCACTCCCAGGTCCAGCAGTCTCTGGTAATAATCCGCGGCCCTCTCACAGCTGGTCACCCAGAAGCGAATCACGAGCGGGACTCCCGCTCTCGCCATTCTGACCAGACCTCCGTGGAGCCCCGTGCGCTCCGTTACCGTTCAGCGCTGGACGCGCGAAGCTGGGTGCCGCTCACCGCATCTTGACGGTTCTATCCCAAGTCCGAGACATGGGCTCGGGAGCTCGGGCATTGTACTCGGGCATTAGACGCTGCAAGCCAGGCAGAGCCCGTCACTGCATTCGCGGTGTCTGGATGAACCCCGGTGCCGCTTCACAAGGAAGTCGAGATTGCGCGGCAGAGGTGGGCAGGGAAGAAGAGGTGGAAAAGAAAGAACGGGCCCCAGGGCCTGCCCTGGAGCCCGTCGAACGACCGTTCAGGCGTGTGACACTATTCCACCAGCCGGAGGTACTTGATCAACGACCCCGTATCGGGTCCGGGCTCTCCGGAGATGATGCCCATGAAGCGAGCGTAGATGGCCATCTCCGGGGGCGTGGGGGCGTTCTCGATGAAGATCTTGGCGAAGTTGTTGAACTGAACGATGAATCGCCCGGTGGCCCTGCCGTCGATCTGCTCTTCCCGGACTCCCTCCACCGGGTCCCAGAGCGGCACGTACCGGACCCGGGGGCTGTCCTCCCCGTAGATGGACTGGAGAGTGTTCGTGTCCGTGTTCCACTCGGCGAGTGGATCTTCGTTGTACAGCTGATCCATGGCGTCCTTGATCGACACGGTGTTTCCGGGCTCGGTGAGGTAGTCCGTGCCCACGGTGATGGGGCACTCGTTGCAGGTGAGGATGTTGGTCTCGACCCAGCTCCCACCGGTCCGGATCTCACAGGTCTGACTGATGTCCGGCATCGCCCAGAGCTTGAAGTTCCCGGGCAGCGTCATGACGTCCTGGCCGCCCGCATCCCCCCCGCTGCCCTGTCCAGCCCGGCCCGGAGCGCCTCCTTTGATCCAAAGCCGACGCCCGAAGTCGGCGGCGTACAGCTCGTTCCAGCCTTCCTTGCTGTTGCGATAATTGCTTCCGAATCCCGTGCCGTTATAGGCGCAGCTTGGCTCGTTACAGTTGACACCGTCAAAAATGTCGTATGTGTCTCCCTCCTCCGGCTCGTACTCCCAGAACTCCTCGCCGTTCGGGATTCGGTCCGGGATATCCCAGTCGTCGTCCGCGTCGCCCCAGATGTCGGCGATGGCCATGGGGAGGACGCAGCGATCGGTCCGTCCAGCATCCGAGGCCTCGGCGGCCGCCATGGCCTGCACGTCCAGGCCGTCGATCCCCAGGAAAGTTGCGAACCAGGTGGGGAGGCCTCTCGCCGAGATCCAGCAGCGCACCTTCGCGCTATCCGCGAGGATCTGGAGCGTCACCTGGGAGGAATCCACTCCGACGTTTCGAACCACGTTCTTCAGCGCGTACTCGTAGGCGCGGTCGCTGGCTTCAGCCGCGGCAGCGACCTCGTCCGCGTCGATGAAGCCGCTGGCGCCCGCCAGCGCACAGGAGTCCGCTACCCGTTGCGCTTCGCTCCGAGCGGTGATGGCCATGCCGATGTCCACCGCGAGGGACGCCATGGCGAGCAATCCTACCATGACGACGGCCGTCAACACGAGGGCCGATCCCTTTTCATCGAGGAACCGATTGCGGGCCTTTGGAAGCATGATCAGTCTCACCTGGTGATTGTTGGATTCTGTTGCGTTGCGGGCTCAACAATCTAACAGAAACGTGCCAATGGTTGTGGCCTCCATCCGGGTCCGAACGGCGCGCTCGGGTAAGATCCTCCAACGGCTTGAACCGCAACGCGATACGACCGATCCAAAGCCACTTCTGGTCTCCTGTCTCACCCCGGAGAGCTGCGGCATTGATCCCACATTTCGTTGCAGGGGTGAGACAGTAGCGTCCCCGGAGCGGACTGTCTTCAGGTTGGATTTCGAGCCCTCGAGGGGAGGCCCTGGCGAGTCGAGGCAGCGGCAAAAGGTTCGGGTTCCTCAGTTCTCAATCTCTAACATGCGGTCACCAACCCCGAAGGGAAATCGTGTTGGGTTCTGGCGAATGAGGATCGATGACACAGGGGCTCGGAAGCTTGGACTTGGTATGCGGGCATTGTACGCACGCATTGTGGGCCGGAAACCAGGCAAACCGCTATTTGCATTGCCGATGGCAGATGAGCCCCAT
>JBDHKE010000324.1:0-2247 GCA_039586555.1 Gemmatimonadota bacterium
CCTTCCCGGTGGACGAGCCACCCCTTCCGTCCCGCGCTCTGGATCTCGAACTCGTCGGACTGGATTTCGAAGGTCTCCGTCTTCCGGCGCTCGTCCCGGACCTGGAGTTTCAGCGTCTTATCCTCCTCCCGGGCCTTCCGGACCGTTTCGGGGTCGAGGCTCTGGATGGCCTTCTTCACGGCCTGGGTTCTCTTGCCGTATTTTTTCCCGATCACGGTCAGCTTGGGCCGTACCACGTGGTCCACCAGCTCGTCGTTGTTCGCCACGAACTCCAGCCGTTTCACGTTGATCTCATCCGTGATCACGTCGGCGTATTTTTCCATGGCCTTGCGCTCCCCCTCGTCGGGGACGCCGAGGCGGGCGAGGGCGAGGGGCTGCCGGACCTTGATGTTCGCTCCGGCGCGGGCGCCCAGCGCCATGTTCACCAGCTGCATGACGCGGCTCATCTCCGCCTCGAGGTCGTCGTCGAGGAAGGCTTCGTCCGGCTCGGGGAAGGGGAGCAGGTGGACGCTCTCCGGGGCGTCCTTCATGGCCGGGGCCACGATCTTGGCGTGGATCTCCTCGGCGGTGAAGGGGAGGATGGGCGCGATCACCGCGTTGAAGGTGGCCAAGGCGGTATAGAGTGTGCGATAAGCGTTCCCCTTGTCCTGGTCGTCCGTGCCCTTCCAGAAACGCCGGCGCGACCGCCGGACGTACCATTTGGACACCTCGTCGAGGAACGTCTCCGCCTCACGGGCCAGGGGCGTGACCATGTATCCCTCGTAGGCCTCGCGAGCCCGGACGACGAGGCGGTTCACCCGACTGAGGAGCCACCGGTCGAGCAGGCCCAGTCCGTCCCCGGGCGCGGGGGCGCGGGAGAGGTCGGGCTCGTCCAGCGCCGCGTAGGTGGCGAAGAAGGAGCAGAGGTTCCACAGCGTCAGCATCTTTCGCTTGACGAGGTCGCCGGCCCCGAAGCCGAAGTTCAGGGTCGTGAAGGGATTCTGCTTGGTGAAGATCCACCGCATGATGTCCACGCCCATCTTCTCGGCGGCTTCGTCGAACCAGATCACGTTCCCCAGCGACTTGTGCATCTCCTGGCCCTTCTCGTCCTTCACCAGGGCGTGGCCCAGGACCGTCTCGAAGGGCTCGCGGTTCTCCAGCACCGTGCTCATGGCGAGGAGGGAGTAGAACCAGTTCCGGAACTGGCCGGGGAAGCATTCGGTGATGAAGTGGAAGGGGAACCACGCCTTCCAGACCTCGGGCTTCGTGAGGTAGTGCACCGTGGAGAAGGGCACGATGCCCGCGTCGAGCCACGGATTCCCCACGTCGGGGATCCGTGAGACCTTGGCCCCGCACTCGGCGCAGAGGATCTTGACCTCGTCGATCCAGGGGCGGTGGGGCGAGTGGCCCTCGAAGGCCGACCAGCCCTCCACGGCCCGCTCCCGCAGCGCCTCCCTCGACCCGATGACCTCGAAGTGACCGCACTTCTCGCAGGGGTAGATGGGGAGGGCCAGGCCCCAGTAGCGTTTCTTCGTGATCATCCAGTCCCGCATGTTGGTCAGCCAGTCGAGCTCCTGCTCGAGGCCGAACTCGGGCATCCAGCGGATCTTCTTCGCCACGGCCATGATCTCGTGGCGCAGCTCGTCCATCTGGATGAACCACTCGTCCACCATGCGGAAGATCAGCTGGGAGGAGCAGCGCCAGCAGTGGGGGTAGGAGTGGGGGTAGTCCTCGGCGGTCACGAGAACGCCGCGCGCCTCGAGGTCGGCCAGGATCCGTTCGGTCGTGGCCTTGTCCTCCACGTTCAGCCCCGAGAGCCAGTCGAAGCCCTCCACGTAGGCGCCCGTCTCGTCGAGGGGGGCGATGGCCACGATGCGGTGCTCCTTGCCCAGTTCGTAGTCCTCCTTCCCGCACCCGGGGGCGATGTGGACGATGCCGGTCCCCTCCGTGGCGCCCACGAGCTCCCAGGGGATCACGTGGTGCCCCGAGACGCCGCATTCCTTCTCCGGCGCGCCGTGGGCGGGCCGGGGGAAGCCGCCCCGGGCCGATTGGGCGGGCAGGTCGTCGAAGGGGCCCTCGTAGGTCCACCCCAGCATCTTCTCCCCGGGCAGGGTTTCCACCGACGTGATGCCACCGCGCTTTTCGAAGATCTCCGCCGGGGATTCCAGCGCGGGGACCCCCTCGACCCAGGGGCCCTTGTCGAAGTCCTCCTCTTTCCGCTTGATGTGGAGGGCCTCCTCGGCGAGGTAATAAAAAGCGCCCTCGTGC
>JBDHKE010000325.1:0-2243 GCA_039586555.1 Gemmatimonadota bacterium
CTGCGATCTCTGGTGCGCCAGGCTAAGCCTGGTCCGTCTCGTGGGATGAAAGGAGCCCACCGTGGCAATTGCTCGTCCACCACCGTAGCCGACCGAGCGGTGTGTTGTTCTTCGGAGTAATCCGAGCACCGAAGCCTTGGAAGGCGAAAGCGTGAGCCGCAACGTCTGTGAACCCGATTCGGCCTCGAAACGCTATTTACAGGTGGCCAAGCTTCCAGAGGTGACGAAGCCTGTCACCGGTGGGGAAGAGTCCGTCCTGGCTTATAAACCGGCGGAAACAACGAGCAGCACCCACTGGACCTGTCGGGGTGGTTGGGGGTGGCGCGCGCTGAAAGACGAAAATGCCAGCGGGATTAACCTGCTGGCATGGACCAGGAACCTGGGATCCCCGACGTGTGGGTGGAACCCAACGCTAACGGGAAGACATAACCGGGACGCGGCGTGTCGGGAGTCGGCGGGGCCATAGTAGCGACGAATCGGGGTAACTCCCGAGGAGCCAAGGGCCCCACCGGCAGCACGCTTATGCAAGAAGAGGAGAGTGCCGCTTGGGCAAGCGCCCCACTACGGAATTACCCGAAGAGCACCCGGAGCAGGTCCCGGAATGGGGCAAGCGAAGGAAGCTCCCGGAGAAACTCTCTCGTCTGAGGCAGAAGCTCGGCCACAAGGCCAAGCAGGAACCGGAATTCCGGTTCTACGCTCTGTACGACCGAATCTATCGGTCTGACACGCTCAGGGCGGCGTGGGAGCGGGTGCGCTCGAACAAGGGCGCGCCCGGAGTGGACGGAGTCTCGATTCACCAGATCGAGAACTCGGAGGGTGGCGTGGATTGCTTCCTGGAGGATCTCCAGGAAGAGCTGCGCTCCAAGACCTACAAGCCCCGCGCCGTACGTCGCGTCTACATTCCCAAGGCCAATGGGAAGCTACGCCCGCTGGGGATCCCGACCGTCAAGGATCGGGTGGCCCAGATGGCGACGCTCCTCATCCTGGAGCCGATCTTCGAGACGGACTTCCTGCCGTGTTCCTACGGCTTCCGTCCCGGACGAAACGCTCATCAGGCGCTGGACGGGATCCGAGATCACGTCAAGGCGGGTCGGACGGAGGTGTATGACGCGGACCTGAAGGCCTACTTCGATACGATTCCCCACGACAAGTTGATGGCGGGGCTGCGGAAGAGGATCTCCGATCGATCGGTCCTCAAGCTGATTCGCATGTGGCTACAGGCCCCGGTCGTGGATAAGGACGAGGACGGACGACCAAAGGTCTCCCGTCCCCGGCGAGGGACGCCACAGGGTGGGGTGATTTCGCCCCTCCTGGCGAACTCCTTCCTCCACTGGTTCGACCTGGCCTTCCACCATGAACCGGACGGCCCACACCACTGGGCGGATGCCCGTTTGGTGCGGTATGCGGACGACTTCGTCGTTCTTGCCCGGTTCCAGGGAGATCGGTTGACTCAGTGGGTGGAGTCGTTCCTAGAGGACCGGATGGGCCTCATGGTCAACCGGGACAAGACGACCACGGTGAAGCTGAGGGAAGGCGAGCGGCTGGACTTCTTGGGATTCACGCTCTGGCATGCGCCTGACCTGTATGGTCGGGGACACCGCTACTGGCGCTGGGAACCCTCGAGGAAGGCCCTCGCCCGTGAACGCGGGAAACTTCGCGTGTTCACGAGTACGAAGCACTGCTTCTGGCCGGTGCCGGCGCTGATCCGTACGATCAACCGGCATCTCCGGGGCTGGGCCAACTACTTCAACTACGGCTGCCCGAGGAAGGCGTTCCGGGATACCAACTGGTACGTGCGAAGTCGCCTCAAGCGACATCTGAAGCGTCGGAGCCAGCGACCCTATCGACCTCCAAAGGGAAAGACGTTCTATCGTCACCTCGCCGACCTGGGACTTGTGTACCTATGACGGCGAACGTTGTGCTCCCCTGCGTCTGCCTGTGGCTTAAAGCTGACGGGGAACGCCGGATGCGGGAAAACCGCACGTCCGGTGTGGCGAGGGGGCGGGGAGGCGAGCGCCCGTGGCTCGCCTCCCTCCCTACTCGACCGGTGAGCTCTTTGGGTGCGGCCCTGGCCGCGCTGGGTGATTCCTGGGGGGCTTCGCCTACTCCGAGAGGGGAGGCAGCGAGTCAGGCGCTCCCCTGCAGCCGAAGACGGTGCAGCCCCTAGCTTCTTCGAAGCAGGTCGAGTGGTGCACGGTGCGGCACTCCGGGCAGGCGACCAGCGCGTCGCTGTCGGGGCGGAC
>JBDHKE010000326.1:0-2239 GCA_039586555.1 Gemmatimonadota bacterium
GATGGGAGATCCGAGGTGAAGTCCTTCAAGAAGAGGTAACCGAGGACTGGCACTGGATTGCCACAGAGGCCGGAATGCTCGGGTGGATAAAAAGGGTTGAGAGCAGCCTCCGGAGGGGACCAAGGGGTATAGGCGAATGTCCGTCCCGCCAATGACTGATGGTTCCCGGGGAACGCTTGTTTCTGCCGGCTGCCGAATCAACGGCGTCGACGGCCCATAACAGCGGGCGTAACGGAAGCTTCGCCTCGCGGCCCCCAGCCGAGGGGACCTTTTGGATCGAAGGTACGGTTGAAATGATCGACGGCTCCGGGTTACAGCCTATCGGCTGTGTCGGCAGGCCGCGAGGCGTTCTATGAGAGCGGTTGTCAAGGGCGCATTCTTCCTGCGCTGATTCCCCGGGCTGTTGGCCCTTGGGAACCAGCCCCGACGATGGATGGGACGAGGCCTTTGGATTCTTTGGGGTTTTCCGGGCAGTCTTCTTCGGCATCGTTCTCCTCGATTCAGGCACCGGATCCAGTGGGGCGTGTGCAAGCGTGCGGGTCGCACTATGCGAACCATGGTTCTATCTGAGACTCGACCGCTGGGGTCGGCCTGGCGCTTCTTCAGGTTCGGCGGGGGGGCCTACGGTTAAGCAAGTACCTCGGCGGACTGTGGGCCGGGTGAACGCCTCGCTTGAGACTGCCCCCCGCACCTGGGTCCCGGACTCCGGAGCCGCCGTCGAGGGAAACGCCCCCCACCGCGGCCTCGTCGGGTCCGGGCGCTAGTGCGCTTGCACGGTCAGCTTCGCTGGATCGTAGCGTTCTCCTTTCTTCCAGAGCCGGAGGGTGACGGCCACGAGCTTACGGGCCAGAGTGACCCGGGCGAGTTCCTCCCGCATCCCGCGAGCGATCATCGCCTCATAGTAGTCCTTCAACGGGCCCGGCCGTCCTGTGGCGGCCGCAGCCGCGCCCTTGAAAACATCCTTGAGTTCCCGGTTGTGATTGCGGTTGAGCCCACGGGTCATGGGGGCTCGGCGGCGCCTCACCACCTGGCCGTCCACCAGGACATAGTCAGCGGTGGAATGGGTCACGACCGCCAGCCCACAGTAGGCCCAGAGGTTTCGCTTGGTGCGGAATCGCCAGGGCGTGCGCAGGATGGCCAGGATCAGGGCCACCCGAACGGGCCCGAGAAAGGGGATGCTCTTGAGCACCGCCCATGCCGGGTCCCGGCGGGCCTCGGTGATCATGGCAGCCTTGACCTTGGGCCGCAGCTCCCGGAGGACGTCGAGCTGGACATAGAGGGCCTGGGCCCGGACGCGGGCCCCGTCGTTCCTTAGCTTGGCCAGCCACTCCTCCCGGTTCTTGGGGTGGTAGACGCGCTTGCCGGGTGTCCGGATCCCCCGGGCTCGAAAGAGCGCCTTGAGCCGCTGCATGACCCGGGTCGCGTCCCCCACCACATTCTGATACGTCCGCGTCAGCTCCCTCAGCGTGGAGCGATGGGGACTGCCGTGATAGACCGCCCGCAGGGCGCCCCGGCGAAGGAGCTCCGACAGTTGGTCCGCGTCGATCTGGTCTCCCTTGGTCCCCTGGCGGGCCTTCCCCCGGCGATCGCAGACCACAACCTTGTCCACCCGGCCCACCAGAAGATCGTGGAGCCATTGGGCCTGGGTTCCCTCCTCGAACGTCACGTGGATCGATCCTCGCATCCCCCGAAAGAACTCGAGGATGGCCTCCTCCTCGGTGGGTAAGATACTCCGGGCGATGACCCGCCCACTCTCCTCCCGAACCGAGGCCACCGTCGTTGCTTGGTGCACGTCCAGAGCCACATACTTCGTTGTGCCTTTCATGAGAGCCGCTCCTTGTGGGGATCCACTTTTGTCTGGCGACTTCATGGTACCCACGAGGGGCGTGCTCTCAATATCCGTTAAGAAGTGGGTGAGGCGAGCGCCCGAGCGGCTGCCGATTAGAGTACGATCCAACACAGTTGAGGTGATTGGCTTCGAACGCGAGTGGTTCGCACTCGGTGTGCAAGCCAGTGACTCGACCATGGTCGAAGGCGGGCACGCCGAGAGCCTCTGTGTGCTGGCCGATGAGGCAAAGGGGCTCAGCTCTGAGGTCATTGCGGCGCTCCACGGCACGCAGACCGACGCAGGGGGGGATAGGCTCTACTTCCTTGCCTCGGTGCCGGGAGGGCCCTCTGGGCCGTTCTATGACGTCTTCCGTAAGGGATTTCGGCTCTGGAAGACCTTCCACACCTCTTC
>JBDHKE010000327.1:0-2233 GCA_039586555.1 Gemmatimonadota bacterium
AGTTCAGTGTGGTGATGCGCGAGTCCTTCGTGAGGAGGATCTTCGCGACCTCGGCGACCTCGCCGCCGGGGAGCTGGACCTGAACCGGAAGGGTCACCCTCGCCTCCGCCACGAAGTTGCCGGGCTCCCCCGGACGCAGAATGTGCCAAGAGCCTCCGCGTGACGTGGTGATCGTGTAGCCCTCGAGGTAGGCCCGGACCATGTGCTTCTCGTCCGCAAGGCCGGAGAGAACGTACCGGCCGGCCGCATCGGTCTGCCCCTCGCTGCGGCGTGAGCGGATCATGTGCTCGCGGCACACGAACTCCCTTGCAAGAGACTCGAGATCTTCGTCTTCGGGGGGGCCGCTCGCAGTCCTCTGCTCCTTCGGGGGCGGAAGCCATTCGGCTCGCACCAGCACGCCAGGCAGGGGCCCGCCCCGCTTGAGTCGCACCTGACCAGTGATGGTCCCCGTTCCCGGAGCATAGTCCGGTAGCGGAATGGACTTCAGCGTCTCGGCCAGCGACCGGGATACCTCCCGCCCGAACTGACTGTCGGGCTGCACCGGACTATGGGCGGTGGGAGCTGGGGCGAGATCCGGATTCTGAGGAGAAGGGGTCGCCTCGGGGCCCTCGGAACTCCCCCGGAAGAGATACCCCAGGACTCCACCAGCAAGGAACGCGAACGCGATGAGAAGGACGGTGCTCCGGCCCATGGCCAAGGCCCTCCGTGCGCGGTGCGGACAGGCATTCCCCAACGGAATCGATTGTAGAGCAAGGCGGATTGCGATTCGCCTGACTCTGAGTTGACGTCCAGGACTCCGTCTCCGCTACTCAGTGAGACGAAACAGCCTCCACCTAACTTCCCGGGTGCAACTCGATGAACTCGGTCCCCGCTACGATACTTCGGTGTCAAGTCGGGTCACCAGCGGGAGGGGGGCCCTACTTCACGGATCGTGTGCGGGAGCCCACGCTCGATCTGTGCTCTCGTCACGTCCGGCTCCATCAGCTCGATCCGGTCCGCATGCGACCATAGGTGACTGGGCTCGGAGGGGGCAAACGCCGGCTTCCCACTTCGTCAGGTTTCCCTTGACCGAGATTCCATCCCGCCTAAAAGTGGAGTCTCGGGGTCTGTGAGACCGCAGGGGGGCGAAGAGGGAATCACGGGCCAACGATTCTCCGGCCCGCGATCCGGGCTGCAGACGAGGCCCAGTTCACCTGTGACAACTCGAGCACTGCCTGCGGGCGTCACGCCACGGGGATGCTGCAGATCAGAAGGGGGAGCCATGTCCCTACGGAGCTGTCTGCTGGTTGCCGTCGTTCTACTAATGGCCGCGGTGATGGGACTCGCTCCTACCGCCCGGAGCGAGGGCGAGGGTGACCGGTTCGATTTCCGGGAGGTCGTGAAGTCCGCCACGGAGAAGGTCTTCCCCTCCGTGGTCTTCGTGAAGTGCATCCGGGAAGGGCACGAGCAGGGGAAGGCGGAGACCGAGGAGGTGTCGGGCAGCGGGGTCCTCATCGACTCCTCGGGAGAGCTGCTCACCAACTGGCACGTGGTGGAGAAGGCGGTGGAAGTCCGCTGCCTCCTGCACGACGGGTCACACTTTGAGGCGGAGGTCCTGGGCACCGACAAGGACACGGATCTAGCGCTGCTGAAGCTCGCCAGGGAAGAGGGGTCCCCGCCGCTGCCGCAAGCCGTCCTGGGCGACTCCGACTCTTTGAACGAAGGGGACTTCGTGATGGCGATGGGTGCCCCGTGGGGCATGGCCCGATCCGTGACGATCGGGATCATCTCCTCCACGCGACGGTACCTCCCCGGGAACAGCGAGTACAGCCTCTGGCTCCAGACCGACGCATCCATCAGCCCCGGCAACTCCGGCGGGCCGCTCGTGAACACCACGGGTGAGGTCGTCGGCATCAACACCCGTGCGATCGCCTGGGGCGGTGACATCGGCTTCTCCATCCCCTCGGAGACGATCCGGGTAGTGGTGGACCAGATTCGCAAGCACGGTTCGGTTCAGTGGAGCTGGACCGGGCTCCAGCTGCAGCCGCTCAAGGACTTCGACAAGAACATCTTCTTCGAGGCGACCGAGGGGGTGATGGTCGCGGGCACGGATCCGGAGAGCCCCGCTCGTCGTGCCGTGATCCAGCCGCAGGACCGCATCGTCGGGGTCGCACACCTGCAGGTGACGGCACGGACCGCGGAAGGGCTCCCCGCCATACGGAGGCTCCTGGGGACGCTCCCCCTGGACAAGCCG
>JBDHKE010000328.1:0-2224 GCA_039586555.1 Gemmatimonadota bacterium
GACCCGAAGGCGAAGCGCTTCGGCGTCCTCTTCCTCTCGGGGCAGGATCGGCTCTGCGAAGATCAGGCTGAGCGTGGAGAAGGGCTTGGGGATCTGGAAGCGATCCCACGTCTTCTCGAGGAACCAACGACGGGAAGGCAGGACCAACGTGGGCAGAATCGGGGCGTCCCTCTCCTGAGACAGCAGTGCGACGCCCCGTCCGACGTGGTTGCGAGGGCCTCGAGGTCCGTCAACCGCGAAGAGGACGGGGATCCCCTGCAAGAGCAGATCGGAGAGCTCAGCAAGGGCCGTCTGCCCACCCTTATCGCGCCTCTCCGTGCGCGTCGAGCCTCGCGCCGCACGCACCCGGCGCAGTGTCAGGCTCGGCACCAGGAGATCGCCGTCGGTGGATCTCGACACCATTGCGGCCAGTCGGTCCTCGTCGTTCACGAAGACCGCAGCCACCTGGTGGGCGTGGAGCAGCGCGTAGATGTAAGGCTTTCCGAGCTCGCGCAGCTGCGGCCGCGAGTCGTTCACCACCCGATAGCGGCAGGTCAGCCGCCAGCAGAGGAGGATCAAGCCCAGGACCCAGCCGAGCGCGACGTGGAGAAGCCTCATCCCTCTACCCGATGACCCCACGAGCGGGAGCTCCAGGGACGATAACACCCCTGGAAGGGACGTGATGGCATGCCACAAGCCCTCAGCTCTTCTGCGAAGGGGTCCAAGAGCCGTACCGGCTGGCGTAGACCTGAGTGAACTCGGCCCCGAAGAAGAGGAGCTGCGAAGAGTAGTACACCCAGAGCAGGACGATGACGAGCGAGCTCGCCGCGCCGTAGACGGAGCCCGCACCCGTCTTGCCCAGGTAGAGACCGATCGCGAGCTTTCCGGCCACAAACAGGAACGAGGTGAACGCAGCGCCCACCCAGACGTCCCCCCAACGGATCCGCGCGTCCGGGAGGATCTTGAAAATCATGGCGAACATCAGTGTGATCACGCCGAACGAGACCACGAAGTTCAGAAGCTCCATCACGAGCGCCGCACCCGGGAACAGGCCGGTCATGAACCCATGGAGGCCTGCAAGCACCGCGCTCAGGACGAGCGAAACCAGTAGCAGGAACCCGATGACCACGATCATCGAAAAGGACGCCAGTCGCTCCTTGACGAGAACGAAGATCCCCCGGCTCGGCCGGGGCGGGACCTCCCAAATCTCGTTCAACGCGCCCTGCAGCTCTCCGAAAACTCCCGAGGCAGCGATCCCCATCATCACGACCCCGCCCAGCGTGGCCAGAATACCCGCGGCCGGTTGAGAAGCGCGCTCCACCATTCCCCTCACCGTCTCCGCGCCCTCGGCACCGAGGAGCCCCTCGAGCTGGCTCAGGATCTCTCCCTCGGCGGCCTGCTTGCCGAACGCGAGAGCGGCGATCGCGATGACGATCACGAGAAGGGGCGCCATCGAGAAGATCGTGTAGTAGGCAAGCGCCGCGCCGAGGCGCAGGCAGTTGTCCTCACTCCACTCTCGGTAGGTCTCTTTGAGGAGCTCGGCGCTTTCGCGAAGGGAGATCAGCATTTCGAGTTTACCGCTCGAAGCTCATGGTCCGCCTGGGCCGATCGGAACTACTGGGTTCGCCTTGGCACCAGACGTTGCCTGAGCTCCTCCGGGGATTGCTCGGTGCCGGCGGCGGACTCGAGGGCGGATTGCAGCTCGGGGGAAGCGGCTGCCACCCGAGTGGTCTGGCTCGCTTGACCCCAGAACCTCTTGGGCGGCTCGACCACCCTCTCGACTCGATGGTTCCGCTGACCGGCAGACGAAGTCTCCATACTCAGCACGCGTCCCTCCGCAATTTCTAGAATCATTTATTTCGGTAACCTCTTGTCAACCCTCCCCCCTGGCTGACAGTGAATCAACTCGGGCGGTCGGACGGGGCCTGAGCGTGGGGACAACCAGACGGGTGGTGCGCCTCATCCGCTATCCTCTGCCCGGGCTTACGGGCTGGAGTCCCGCCGAGGTTACCGATGCCACGAAAGAACAAGAAGGAAAGCGGGCCCGCCTTCAGGGTCTGGCGACGCCGGGCGCGGATGGTGCTTTTCGCGGCCCTTGCAGTGGTCGCGGGTCCGACCCCGTCGAGCGCGGAGCCGAAAGCGGCTGCAGCCGAGTCCCTTTTCTTCATCCAGATGGCTGACACGCAGTTCGGTATGTTCGCCACTCCCCTCCTCTTCTCCTATCTGGGCCTGAGCTGGAGCGACG
>JBDHKE010000141.1:0-12700 GCA_039586555.1 Gemmatimonadota bacterium
GGTCCAAGGTCCCGAAGGGCAGGCTACCGAGGTAGTCGGAAAGGAAGTCCTTGCCGAGCGTGAAGTCCCTGGCCAGGATGGCGGCCTGCACTACCCGGCTGGCCGCGAGATCGGGACCGGCGCCCAGAGGGCTCAGGAAGGACAACGATCCCTGGCCGCAGCGGACCCACTCCTCCGACTCGCCTCGTCGATCGTCTCGGATTCGGAAGGTCACTGAAGAGGAAGAGATCCCGCAGGTCGGCTTCAGGTCGGGATCAAGCTCATCCACGAACAGGTCCAGGCTCGGGGTCTCGTTGACCTGTGTTATCAGCGAGGCGTAGGCGGCTGCGTAGGCGCTGGGATCGCCCTGGTTTCGTCGCTGGCTTTGGTCACCCTCACGTTCCCGATAGGAGATCGACTCCAGAAGCTGCCAGGCGCCAGTCGACTGCCAGGTCAGGGTCTGCTGGAGCTGGCCCAAGCCAAGCGAGAGCGGATTCGTCACCGTCACCCTGATCTCGCCCACCTGGCCAAAGCGGAGGCTGGGTGGCTGAACGCCGCTGTCCCCGTCACAGCCGGCCGCGGACCCCAGCAGCAGCGCCATCAGTGCCGTGGCTCGGGCCGGTTGGTAGCCGCGGAGAAGGCGCAAGGCACCGTCGGTTTCCACCGTGCAAATCATCCCTTGACTGGGGACTCGCCGTGCCGACACACTAACCAGAATGGACTATCGGCAACGACTTCTGGCATTGCTGGTCGAGCGCTCCTTGAAGCTGGGGGATTTTACCCTTTCCAGCGGTGTGCGTTCGCCCTACTACATCGATGCCCGCCGCACCACCATGTCAGCGGAGGGTCAGTTCCTCATTGGCCAGGTGGGATACGCGCTTATCCGAGGGGCCTCCCTCCACCCCACGCACGTCGGTGGACTAACCATGGGTGCGGATCCCGTGGCCTATGCCATCTCCCACCGTTCCTGGATCGAAGGACATCCCCTGGGAGCGTTCTCCGTGCGCAAGGCGGCTAAACGGCATGGGACGGGCCAGCGAATCGAAGGAGGGCTCCCGAGGAAGGCGGACGTTCTTGTCGTGGAAGACTGCATAACCACTGGTTCGAGCGCGCTCGACGCCGTGGGCGCGTTGCAGGAGCATGGGGCCGCGGTCCTGGGTGTCCTCTCCCTCGTGGACCGGGAAGAAGGTGGCCGGGCACGGATCGAGGAGGCGGGGTTCCGCCTGTTGACCGTGTTCTCCGCAGCCGAGCTTCTGGCCCTGACCTACCATCCGAAAGCATTCTGAGGAACCGACTGAGGGCCCTTTGGGGAGCTCCAGGGTGGACTCCCCAGCCCTTGGGCTCACCTTCGGCTCAATCCAGTAGCCTCAGTGGCATCACCAGACAGAGGTAGTCCGGAGCCGCCCCCTCTTCGCTTGCGAAAGGCTCGATCGTCGCGGCCCGCTCCGGGGCTTTGAAGGTGAGTCGCGCCTCTTCCGTTGGCATGTACCGCAGCACCTCAAGCAGATAGTTGGCGTTGAAGCCAATCTCGATGTCTTCTCCGTCGTATGACAGCTCCAGCTCGTCGTGACCCTCACCGAGGTCGGGTGTCAGAACGCTGAGAAGCACGCGATCTCCCTCGAAGCGCATCTTGATCCGGTGGGTCTGGTCACTCGCCACCACCGCCATTCGCCGGACCGCGGACTCGAGCGCCTTCTTGTGTACCACGGCGATCTTGTCGTTGTCCTTAGGAATCACCTGCTCGTAGTTCGGGTAGGTTCCCTCGATGAGCCGCGTGTATACCTCCGTGGAGGCTGCCCGGAACCCAAGGTGGTTGCCGCTACGAGCGACCTGCACCTCTTCCGCCTCCTTGAAGAGCCTTTGGACCTGGTGAAGAGCGGACGGTGGCACGATGAGCTCCGAGGTCGTTTGCTCCGAAGGGCCGGCCGGTATCGCCATCCGAGCTAGGCGGTGGCCGTTGGTGGCCACCATTCTCATCTCTCCGTCTCGCAGCTCCCACAACACTCCATTGAGAATGGGCCTGCTCTCCTCCGTAGACACGGCGAACACAGTGTGCTGGATGAGAGAAAAGAGATCCCTGCCACCCGTGCTCCAGCCCTCCTCGAAGTCTACGTGCGGCAGGGTTGGAAACTCCTCGCTGGGTAGACCGATCAGCTTGAATCGGCTCCTCCCGCAATGAAGCTCGATCTGATCGCCGACGGTGGAGATCTCTACTGGCTGGTCGGCCAGCTCCCTGGCGATCTCCTGAAGCTTCTTTCCCGGCCCCGTCAGCGTCCCGAACTCCGCCACGTCGGCTGGGATCCGGATGCGGACGGCCACATCCAGGTCCGTTCCGCTCATCCACACTCCATCCTCTCCAGCATCAAGGAGGATGTTCGAGAGCACCGGGAGTGTCGTCTTCGTCGGTATGCTGGCAGACACCGCTGCCAGGCCAGTCTGCAGGTTCTGGCGAGTGACCGTGAATCTCATCGAGCCTCCACGAGGGACGGTTCACGCACGGAGCTTTTCCGCACAGGAGAAGTTACTGTTTCGAGAGATAATAAGGTAATCAGTCGTAGTAGAATACGGTGTGGGAGTGTGGAAAAGGTGTTGTCGATGAGCGGATGAGTTCCGGCCACCGGATCATCAGGGTGTGATTGCAGGTTTGTAGGGAACTTGTGGAAACGCTGTGGATTCCGGTTGGGAAAGGGGTGCGGGAGATGGAGCATGGAAAAAACCATTCCCTATCCACAGCCAATACACCGTTTCTCACAGCTCCTCACTCAAGCGAGCCTTGAGATGGTCCACCCTGTCCCGAAAGGTGGAGCTAGCGTCCATGGAGCCCTGTACCTTCCGCACGGAGTGGATTACGGTGGAGTGATCACGCCCTCCGAAGAGCTGCCCGATCCGGACCAGTGGGACATCCAGAAGGTCTTTGATCAGGTACATGGCTACCTGCCGAGGCACAATTACTTCTTTCGTGCGACGCTTGGAGCTCAGGGCCGCCGGCGTGACTCTCCATTCGCTCGCTACGAGGTCACGGATACGTTCCGGAGTGAGCTCGGATCGTCCCTGGTTCCCGGCAGGTCCCCCCTGGAGCGACGTCCGCGCCAGGGCCAGTGAGATCTCCTGCTGCGTGAGACTGGAATAGGCCAGAAGCTTGATGATGGCACCTTCCAGCTCCCGCACCGAGGAGGTGCAGGATCGGGCGATGTGGTCAATCACCTCGTCGGTGAGCAGCAGCCCGTCATCGTGGCCCTTCTTCCGCAGGATGGCAATCCGGGTTTCGTAATCCGGAGGCTTGATATCCGCGACGAGTCCCCACTCGAATCGTGACACCAGTCTTTCCTCGAGGCCCGGTATCTCCTTCGGTGGCCGATCGCTGGTAAGGACAATCTGCTTCTGCGCGTCGTAGAGAGCGTTGAATGTGTGGAAGAACTCCTCCTGGGTCCGCTCCTTGCCCTCGAGGAAATGAATGTCGTCGACGAGGAGGAGATCGATCGGTCGGTATCTGCGCCGGAAGGCAGCTGTTGAGCCGGTCTGGATGGAGAAGACCAGCTCGTTGGTGAATTGCTCCGACGGCACGTAGGCCACTCGTCTGGACGCGTCCTGCGCGAGGATATGCAGCCCGATGGCGTGCATCAGGTGTGTCTTGCCGAGGCCGACGCCACCGTAAAGGAAAAGAGGGTTGTACATGCGGGCCGGTGCTTCCGCCACGGCTCGACACGCGGCAGCCGCGAGCTGGTTGTTGTTGCCCACGACAAAGCGATCGAAGGTATATCGCTCGTTGAGGGCGCTGCGGTACTCCCCCTCGGACCCCTGAGAGGGCGCCGCATGGGGGCGTCCCGTGATCCGGTCTCCGCGGGTTGCGGTGGCGGGAGGCTCGGGCTCCACGGACGGGAGGGGGTGTGCCCCTCCCTCCGGGGCGGGGCGCAGCGCGATGGCCAGAGTCCTTCCAAGCACACGCTGGGTCAGCTCCGTCAGCAGGGCGCTGTACTTGTCCTCGAGCCACTCAACATGGAACTCGCTGGGAGCCTCCACTAGGAGTTCGGTCTCGGTCACGCTGATCGCCGTGGTGCCGGCGAACCAGGTGCGGAAGCTCTGGTCCGGGAGTGAGGATCGAGCCGCTTCGAGTACGCGGGACCAGAGTTCCTGTGCGCTGAGTTCCATCCTGACAGGCGTGGGGGCCAGACCGAGTGTGTCCGGGATCGGGGGGTGCGAACGTAGGCGGGGAGTGCCCAAAAGTCAATCCGAGATGGCGTCTCCGGCATGCCTCTAAGCGGCCCGAGCAGGGTTGACTTGGCGAGCGCCGTTCCGGTATTTTGGCGAGCTACATCAGCAGCGAACCAGCCGAACACTGGCGGGCATTTAGCCATGAAACCGACATACAGGCCCCGCAATCGCAAGCGCAAGAACAAGCACGGGTTTCGGGCCCGCATGAGGACGCGGGGCGGCCGAAAGGTCCTGGCTCGCCGCCGCAGCAGGGGGCGCCGCCAGCTATCGGTCGTGATCGGCTCCAAGTAGGCAGATGGGCTCGGCGCAGTGGGCGCCGGGAGCTCCGAATGGGGAGCGGCTTCCCAGAGCCAGCCGGATACGACGGACGCAGGAGATACGCGCTCTTCTCCGGCACGGTGCTCACAGAAGGACGTTGTGCCTCGACGTGTTTTTCTCCCCTTCCTCCGCCTCTCGCCCACGGGTGGGCATCGTGGTTCCCAAGCATCGCCACACGGTGGCGGAGCGGAACCGTCTCAAACGCCGGCTTCGGGAGATCGCCCGGAAAGACGTCTTGCCGAGGCTCTGGAGGCTGCCGGCGCCTGTCGATCTCTTGGTCCGGGCCCGACCGCAGGCCTATGATGCCGCGTTGGGGGGGCTTCGAAGCGAGCTCACGGAGGTGATGGAGGCGCTGTGATCAGGTCTGCGATGCTCGGCTTGATACGGTTTTACCAGAAGGGCATCTCGCCCTTTACGCCTCCGGCCTGCCGCTTCACCCCCACCTGCTCCGTGTACGCCGCGGAGGCCGTCGAGATACATGGGCCCCTGAAGGGGATGTGGCTCGCTATACGCAGGCTCGGGCGATGCCACCCGCTGGGAGGGAAGGGATTCGATCCGGTCCCTCCGTCTCGCCCAGGGCGGAAAGCGGCGGAGGCACTGAGCGACCGATGAGGACCGAAGTCCGCTTTCTTCTTGCCATCGCTCTGATGATTCTGGTTCTCGTGGGCACCAATCTTCTGTTCCCCCCCGTTCCGCCGGACCAGGTCACCCCCGGAGCGGACTCGGCGGCCGTCCCGGCCGCGCCGCCGGAAAGCGAGACAACACAAGAGCCGGAGGCTGAGGAAGAGCCAGCCCTACCACCTGCTGTATCCGCTGAAGAGCAGCCACCGCAGCCGCGGGCGCCTGCCGTCGAGGAGGCGCTCATCATGGTGGAAGGACCGTTGTATCGATTCACTTTCACCAACCTCGGTGGGCGACTCGTTTCGGCAGAGCTACTCGACTTCCCCTCCTTCGTGGAGCCGGGTCCGGTGCAGCTCGTTCCCCGTGGGTCGGACGGGGCGCTGGGGAACCGGATCGTAGTGGGTGCGGACACGCTGGACCTGCGAGGGCTTCCGTTCCGGGTGAGTCCGCAGAGTGGGGTCCGATTGATCCCGGACGGACCCCCGGAGGAGCTGAGGCTGATCTATCAACATCCCACCGAGGACTTCAGCCTCGAGCTCGTGTACACGTTCGTGCCCAATTCGTACGTGGTGAGCGTGAGGGGGCAGGTACGGGGGCTGGACCGTGGCCTCCTACTGACCGATCTGGGGTCGGGGCTGGCTCTGAATGAAACAAGAGCCCAGGAGGAGGTGAGAGCGCTCGCCTACGTTGGGAACCACCTTCGGGACGGCATCCAATCGGAAGGACTCAGACAGTTCGAGGGAAGCCGGGTTCAGGACGGACCGTTCCACTGGGTGGCGTTCAAGAGCAAACACTTCGTCCTGGCGTTGCTGGCTGGCGTTTCCGACGAGGACGAGCGCTACCTCGGAGGGCTAATCGCAGTCAAGCTATCCGGCGAGAATCAGGTGGCCTTGGGTGTCACGGAACCGCTCCTGAGCGATGGGTCCTTCGGGCATCGACTCTTCATGGGGCCTCAGGAGTTGGCTCGACTGTCGGCTATCGGGAACGACCTGGAGGACGTGAACCCATACGGTTGGAGGTTCTTCCGGCCGGTGGTCCGGCCGTTCGTCGCTGTCATCACCACGATTCTCATTTTTTTGCACGGGAATCTCAGCGTCGGCTACGGCTGGGTGCTCATCCTGTTCGGGGTGATGATGCGGGTTGTCCTGTTCCCGCTGAACCAGAAGGCCATGCGGGCGCAGATCCGGAACATGGCCGTGCAACCGCTCCTGAAGGAGATCCAGACGAAGTACAAGGACAACCCGGAGCGGATGCAGAAGGAGATGATGAAGCTGTACAAGGAGCACGGCTTCAACCCCGTTGCGGGGTGTCTTCCCATGTTCCTCCCCTGGCCGGTGCTGATCGCTCTGTTTTTCGTCTTCCAGAACACCATAGAGCTCAGGGGAGTGCCCTTCCTGTGGCTCCCTGACCTATCGGCTCCGGATCCCTTCTACATCCTTCCCGTGTTCCTCGGGATCTCCATGTTCCTCCTGCAGTGGGTGAGCATGCGCTCGATGGAGCAGCCCAACCCTCAGATGAAGATGATGATGTGGATCATGCCCGTCTTCATGGTCTTCATCTTCTTCAACCTGGCATCAGGGCTGAACCTCTACTACGCGACCGCGAACATCGCCACGCTGCCTCAGCAGTTCTGGGTTGCCAAGGAACGACAGAAGGCCTCGGGAGCCAAGCCAGCTCTCGCTTCAGTGGAATAGGCGTGCGTCAGGCCCGTCCGTATGGCCATGATAGACACCATTGCTGCGCCGGGTACCGCCACGGGGCTGGCGGCTCTGTCTGTGATCCGAGTCTCGGGGCCGGAGGCGTTCCGGATCCTCGCCCGATTGTGCCCTGACCTGAACGGCACCGTGCCAGCACGGCGCGCTGTCCTGGCAACGATCGTCGATCCTGGTACGGGAGCGACTCTGGACCAGGGCGTGGTAGTGCGCTATGAGGAGCCTGCCAGCTACACCGGTGAGGATCTCGTCGAAATCTCGTGCCACGGGGGGTTCCTTGCGCCAGCTCTGGTGCTCGAAGCCTGCCTCGACGCCGGTGCGCGAATGGCGGAGCCGGGGGAGTTCACGAGGCGGGCCTATCTGAGCGGCAAGATGGACTTGATCCAGGCCGAAGCAGTGCTGGATCTGGTGGAGGGAAGAAACCGAGCACTGCACTCAAGGGCGGTCCATCAGCTGGAGCGGGGGCTTTCGAACCGGATCTCCGAGTTGCGGGAGGGGGTCGTAGGTCTGGAAGCGCTGTTAGTCCACCACATCGACTTCCCTGAGGAGGACGAGCCACCGGTGCCTATGGGCGGGATCATCAGCGCCGGAAGAGAAATCATGGGGTCCATGGCTTCCCTGTTGGTGACAGCGCCGGAAGGGGAGCTCCTTCGAGAGGGTGCCCTGACAGTCCTCGCGGGAAGGCCGAACTCGGGAAAATCCAGCCTCTTCAACGCTCTGGTAGGATGGGAGCGCGCAATCGTGACGGAGATCCCCGGGACGACTCGGGATGCACTGGAGGCGGTGGTTTCGATCGGAGGATTCCCGTTTCGGCTGGTGGACACAGCGGGCATTCGGGAGTCGGAAGGACAAGTCGAGCAGCTGGGGATCGAGGTCGCCCGGAGATATCTGATCAAGGCCGACCTGATCCTGTTCTGTGCCGACGCTGGAACCCCCTTGAGCGCGGAAGAGGAGGACTTCCTGCAGAGCCTGGACGCCAGACCGGTCATTCACGTCCGTACGAAGGCGGATCGGGTCCCGGAGCAAGGTGCCGGAGCCGGAGAGGACGCGGCTCCGTGGATGGCTACCGTGTCGGTGGAGACCGGCGAGGGTCTGGAACAGCTGAGGGCCCTCCTTCCGGAGATCGTCTTTGGCGGTCTCGTGAACATCGACAGCGATGTGCCCGTTCTCACTCGGGCTCGCCAAACCCGCGGGGTCAGGCGAGCCCGGCAGGAAGTCGAGGCTTTTGTGAACGCGCTGGAGCAGGATGTGCCGCCGGAGCTTGCGGCGACCCACCTCCTGTCGGCCAAGACCGCCCTGGAGGAGTTGCTGGGTGTAATCCTCCCGGAGGAAGTTCTGGACCGAGTGTTTCGCGAGTTCTGCATCGGCAAGTAGGAGGCGATCACGTGGACGACTCGGAGAAGGAAAGGCGGGGGTTCAGGGTGTTGGGGAGGGTCCAGGGTGTCGGCTTTCGCTGGTGGACCCGGGCCACGGGTGCCGAACTCGGGCTTCGGGGCAGCGTACGCAACTGTCCGGATGGCTCGGTCGAGGTGCAGGCTCAAGGCACCCCTGCCGCCCTGGCGAAGCTCGAGGAGGAACTCTGGAAGGGACCTCCGGCAGCGCGAGTGGATGAGGTCCGGCCGATCACCTCCGAGTCAAACCACCGGGAGGCGGGCTTCGAGATTCGATTCTGATGACGAGAGCAAGGGAAAAGAGCGGGGCCGCGATACGCCCAGGCATCCAGAGACATCTGCAATGGCGAGATCAATGGGGTTCGGAATGGGTAGCGAGTTCGACGTCATTGTAGTCGGAGGGGGTCACGCGGGAGCCGAGGCTGCCGCTGCGGCGGCTCGCCTCGGCGTCGACACCCTGCTCATTACACCCGATCTGGCGCGGATTGGCCAGATGAGCTGCAACCCCGCCATCGGTGGCGTCGCCAAGGGTGTAGTGGCCAGGGAGGTGGACGCCCTGGGAGGCATCATGGGCCGGGCTGCCGATGCGGCGCGGATCCAGTTCCGCATGCTGAACCGGTCCAAGGGGCCAGCCGTGTGGGGCCCCCGGGCACAGTGTGATCGAGGGCTCTATCCGAGAGGGGTCCGGAGAATGCTGGACGATCTCCCTCGTCTCGATCTGTTCCAGGACATGGTGGTGGACCTCCTTCTCCAGGGCGGCCGGGCGTTGGGCGTGAAGACCCGAGGAGGGCTGGTAGTCCGGGCGAAGAGTGTGGTGGTAACCGCAGGGACCTTCCTGCGCGGGCGAATTGGGCGGAGAGCCTGCCGTCGAGGCGGGGCGGGCTGGGGAGGGCCCCTCTGTGAAGCTCGCGGAGGCGATGGAAGGGCTGGGTCTGGAGATGGCCCGGTTCAAGACCGGTACTCCACCGCGCCTCGATGGGCGGACGGTGGACTTCGGCCGGCTGCAACTGCAGGAAGGAGAGCCCGGTGACTTCCGGTTCAGCTTCTATCATCAGGAGATGATACCGGAACAGCGCCCCTGCTGGATTGCGTGGACCGGCGGAGGACTGAAGCGGGTCGTCCAGGAGAATCTGGAACGTAGCGCTCTCTTTGGCGGAGCCATCTCGGGCAGAGGACCGCGCTATTGCCCCTCGATCGAGGACAAGATCGTGAGGTTCCCGCATGCCCCTCGCCACCAGATCTTCCTCGAGCCCGAAGGCCTGGAGACTACGGAGCTCTACGCAAACGGTCTCTCTACATCTCTCCCGGCCGAGGTTCAGCTGGAGTTCCTGCGAACGATACCGGGCCTTGAGGAGGTCCGTATGACGAAGCCTGGATACGCCATCGAGTACGACTACTTCCCTCCCTACCAACTCCGTCACACGCTAGAGACCAAGGCGGTTCCAGGGCTCTACTTCGCAGGGCAGATCAATGGAACCACCGGATACGAGGAAGCGGCAGGGCAGGGGTTGATGGCCGGTGCCAACGCAGCGTTGAGAATCCTGGGACGAAAGCCGCTCGTTCTGGAACGTGACCAGTCCTATATCGGGGTGCTCATCGACGATCTCGTGACGAAGGGAGTAGACGAACCGTACAGGCTCTTCACATCCCGCGCGGAGTTCCGGCTATTGCTCCGTCAGGACAACGCGGTCCGACGACTGGGTCCCCTCGCTCGCGGCGCGGGTCTGCTGACGCCGGAACAGACCAGGTCGCTGATCGATCGTCTCGAGAGCGAGCGACGAGTGATCACGTGGTTCCGGGACACAACACTACCACCTTCGGCGGTCAGGGAGATTCTGGTGGGATCGGGGTCCGGGGAGATCCGTGAGCCCGTCAGGGCGGTGGAGCTGCTCCGACGCCCCAGAGTATCGGCCGTGGATCTGGCCCGAGCGGGAAGAGCGCCGGTGGAAGCGTCTGCGGTTGAAGGCGTGCTGGCTGCCGTGGAAGTGGAGCTGAAATACGAGGGATATGTGGCGAAGGAGGGGGAACGGGCGCGAAAGCTGAGGGAACAGGCCGGCTTCCAGTTGGATGAGAGCCTTCCATACAAGGAAATGATCACCCTTTCCATGGAGGCGAGGGAGAAGCTTGCGAGGGTGCGCCCGGCGAATCTGGCCCAGGCTGGCAGGATTCCGGGGGTTTCGCCGGCGGATCTGCAGAATCTGATGCTCGAGGTGCGTAGGCGGAGGGAGCCGGCCGCGTCCGCCACGTCTCAAGGGTCCGGCTCTTCGATCGGGGGCCCCGTGTGACGAGCGGAGCGGGAGTCATAACCTCCTGGGCGCTCCGGGTAGGGGACTCGGCTCGCGAGGCTCCGGCGGGTACGCATGAAGGCGAGGGCGGGAGGAAGAGATGGAGGGGTTGGAGCGATCTCTCCTCGGACCCTTGCGTGCGTGGAAAGCAGAGGCGGGGCGAGTCCGCGTCAACCTTCGGCACGGTTGATTCGGGACGATTACCGCGCCAAACGCGGTGAGGCCGGAATCGACTTCGCTCGTGCCAGCCCAGATAAGCCTGCGGACACGGAAGGTTTGGCCGGGACCGATGGTCGTCTCCTGGCTCAGCTGAACGACGTGCGTGACGCCACTCAAGGGGATCCCCGCGAGATCGCGCCGGGGCTTGCGGCTCACCGGCGCAATCTCTGTTCTCAGCAAGCGTCGGAACACTACCTCAGCAAGCTCGGAGGACACGGGGACCCTCATCGTTCTTCCTAGCGGGGTCTTATGGAAGAAGGACCGAGTCGATCACGTGAATGACGCCGTTGGAGGCGGGAATGTCGACCCCGGTGACCGTGGCTCCGTCGATCATGACCCTACCGTTGTCGATCGTGATCGTCACTTCTTTCCCGTTGACGGTCTGGGCGGAAGAGAGATTCACGACATCCGAGGAGAGTACCTTACCGGGAACCACGTGATAAGTGAGGACCGCGGTGAGAGCTTCCTTATCCGCGAGCAGACCTTCGAGCGTCTCGGCGGGCACCTTTCCGAACGCCTCGTCTGAGGGAGCGAACACCGTGAACGGGCCGTCACCCTTCAGGACATCTACGAGGTCGGCAGCCTGCAGAGCTTTCACCAGGGTCGTGAAGGTTCCGGCTTCGATGGCGACGTCCACGATTGAACCCGGTTCGGGCTCGACGGTCTCGACGACACTGTTCAGAGGTAAGAGATATCCTCCGGAAAGCGCTACCAGAGTGATGAGTGCGTTGAACATTGCGATCTCTCCTTTTGTCTTGCTGGTTCCTGGGTTGACCCGCTCTCGGGTCTGGCACACGAGGGGTGTCGGAGGAAGAAGATGAACCCTCTCATCACGACTCCGCAACCAGTCCGTGTATCGTATGTAGAATTATTGTACACTTTATGTCTGGCTATGTCAAGGAGTAAGTTTGTACAAAAGGTTGACGGATGTGGAACGGTAGTCTACAATTCAGAGGATGAACAGCATTGACGAAACCCGGCCTCGCCACCCGATTCGGGTAGCGGCGCAGCGAGCTGGTCTCACTCCGACAGTCTTACGAGCCTGGGAGCGCCGGTACGGGGCGGTCAGTCCAGGTCGCTCGGAAGGCGGTCAGCGATTGTACTCCGACCAGGATGTTCGACGCCTGCGCCTGCTTCGGGAAGTTGCGGCGGCGGGGAGGGCGATCGGACAAGTCGCCCCTCTCTCGACCGAGGAACTGGAGGTCCTGGCTCGGGAGGACCGTCAAGAGGGGTCGACGCCGTCCGACAACGGGCGTTATGAGGGTCTCAGCCACAGTGCTTCGGGGCTTCTCGACGAGTGCATGGACGCCGTATTGGGGATGGATGGCTCCAAGCTGGAGAGAGTGCTCACGCGCAGCGCATTGGCGTTATCCATGGAGGAGCTCATCGAGGGAGTTCTGGTTCCGTTGCTCCGTCGTGTGGGAGAGATGTGGCATGGGGGCCAACTGGGACCTGGACAGGAGCACCTCGCAACTGCGGTCATCCGGAGGTTTCTGGGGTGGTTGATCGGGAACGCAGAGGGAGAGACGGGCCCTGAGATGGTGTTTGCCACGCCAGCAGGGCACGTCCACGAGCTGGGTGCGTTGCTGGCTGCGGCCACAGCGGCCGGAGAGGGGTGGCGGGTCATCTACGCCGGCCCTGATCTTCCGGCCGACGAGATCGGGAGGGTCGTCCGAGCCAAGAGCGCATCCGCGGTCGCCCTCTCTGCGGTCTATGGACGCGAAGACCCGCAATCTCTCATCCGGGAACTGCAGATGCTTCGCGAGACGTTGCCATTGCATGTGAACATCCTCGTGGGAGGTGGTTCGGCTCAGGAATCGCTTTCGGGCCGGGAGATCCCCGGAATCCGCCTCCTGGCAGACCTGGCCGAGTTCCGGGATGCGATTCGCTCTCGCTCCCCTTGAAGGTATGCCCCAAGAGGAGGTCCTTTGTTGACTCGGAGGAGCCTCGTTACGACCGCGCT
>JBDHKE010000329.1:0-2213 GCA_039586555.1 Gemmatimonadota bacterium
TCCAGGAGCTGACCCGGGTCCCGGCCAGCCAGCGTGCGTTTAGGATGGTGCACGAGATCATGGTCCCCGTGGGGCAGCTCAGGCTTCTGGACCCGCGCGAGAGCCTATGGGTTGCGTTCAGGCGAATGGCGGAGTCTGGAATGAGCCAGCTGCCTGTCGTTGAGCGGGGGCGCCTGGTTGGCGTCGTGACACGGGAAAGGATTGTTGAACTGGTGCAGGTCCGGATGAAGCATGGTGGCCTGGTCTCCAGGCTTTGGCTTCCGAGACTCAGGGGGTCGCGCATGGGCACCGGCTGGTAGACAGGTCTGGAGGATGGCGGAGTTCCGATATCGCACCTGGCTCGCCTTTCCCGCCCGGGAGGTCTTCGAATGGCACGCACGGCCCAGCGTGCCAGAGCGGCTCACGCCACCGTGGCAGCGGCTGCGGGTGATCGAAAGACGAGGTGATATCGAGGGGGAGGGACGCTCGGTGATGGAGATCGGTATTGGCCTCCGCCGAGTGCCTTGGGTGACGCGAGTCAGCGGCTATGTCCGGGGCCGGGAGTTCCGTGAGACGCAGGTCACCGGCCCCTTTCGGCGTTGGACACATACTCACAGCTTCATACCCGACGGATCCGACGCCAGCTATCTGGAGGATCGGGTCAGCTACGAGCTTCCGTTTGGAACGATGGGGAGTCAGCTTGGCGAGTACTTGGTTCATCGGAAGCTGGAGCGGGTGTTCAGGCATCGGCACCGGGTCCTGCGCGACGATCTCGAGCGACACAGCCGCGCACGAGGAGAGGGCCCGCAGCGCATACTGATCAGTGGGGCCAGTGGTCTGGTGGGCAAATCCCTGGCCGCCTTCCTGAGCAGCGGGGGCCATCTCGTGGCTCGCCTGGTACGAGGCGTGGCAGACTCGAAGAGAGAGGACCAGATCCCCTGGGACCCCGCGAGCGGGACGCTCGATCCTGCCGTTCTCGAAGGTGTTGATGTCGTGATCCATCTGGCCGGTGCGAACATCTCCGAGGGCCGCTGGAATCCGCGGCGAAAACGACTGATTCTGGAGAGCCGGGTACGCAGCACCCAGGCTCTGGGCCGGGCCCTAAGTCGCATGCAGGTGCCCCCCCGGGTCCTGATCTCGGCCTCGGCCATCGGCTATTACGGGGACCGCGGGGACGCTTGGACGGATGAGTCCGCTGTGTCTGGGAACGGCTTTCTCAGCGAGGTGTGTCGCGCGTGGGAAGCTGCCACGGAGCTCGCGCACGACCGGGGCATCCGGGTGGTCCACCTGCGCATCGGCGTGGTTCTCTCGGCCCGCGGTGGGGCCCTGGCGAAGATGCTGACGCCGTTTTCAGTTGGTCTCGGGGGTGTCGTGGGCAGTGGCAATCAGTACATGAGCTGGGTCGCATTGGGGGACCTGCTCGGGGCCATCCACCATCTGATGTTTGCCGATTCCGTGAGCGGTCCGGTGAACGCCGTCGCACCCCAGCCTGTGACGAACCATGAGTTCACCAAGACCCTGGGCTCCGTGCTGACCCGCCCCACGCTGGTTCCGTTACCCGCACCGATCGTGCGGATGGTCTTCGGTGAGCTCGGTGAGGCCCTACTGCTGGGGAGCGCTCGGATCGCGCCATCCGTCTTGGAGCGCAGTGGCTTCTGCTTCTTGTATCCGAGTCTGAGGAGCACGCTCAGCACGGAACTCGGCAGAGACTACGACTGAGGTTCCGGGGGGCCGGGTCTTGCCCGGGATCGCTGCCGATGGACTCAGTGAACGCCGCTGGTCTGCACCAGCGAGGCCGGGTCGACGCCAATGGCCCGCAGGGTTGCCTCCCACATCTCGTCGGCGGGCGTGCCAAATACCAGCTCGGAGGTGGCGTCGCCCAGGATCCAGGAGCCGGTCGCCAGCTCTCCCTCGAGCTGGGACGCCCCCCAACCCGAGTAGCCCATGAGGAAACGAACGTTTGTGGGTGGCCACGCAGCCAATGCCTTGAGGCGCTCCGGGGAGGTCGAGAGGACGATGTCCGGTGTGATCATCACTGTGTCCTCCCCACCCGGTGACTCGGTGGGCTCGTGCAGCAGCCAGCCAGTGCCGGGCATGACCGGCCCGCCAGTCCAGACCATTGCCTCCGGATCGCCGGTCCACGTCACTCCGAGCGTGGACATGACCTGACTGACCGGGATCGTGGTGGGGCGGTTCAGAACCAGTCCGAAGGATCCGTACTCGGTGTGCTCGAC
>JBDHKE010000330.1:0-2202 GCA_039586555.1 Gemmatimonadota bacterium
TGCCGAGGACCACGTTGACCACGGGGAGGGATTTCAGGGGTTGATGTTCCTTGCCCATGCCGCCAGTTTACACCGTGAGGGGGCAGGGGTCAGGGGGCAGGGGAAAGGGATATGGAAAGGTGCAGGGCAGGTTTGAGAGGAAGATCAAGAGGAAGACGACTGATTTCGCTGTCGCGAAATCAGTCAGCCGGCTTCGCCGGATGAAGTTGGCCCGATTAGAACAGGCGAGAAAACTCAAATGGAGCCTGTACCGGTCCTAACTGGTGTACAGGCTCACGAAAAGAGCGAATGGGTCCAGGCCTTTGGCCTGGCCGGCCCATGTCGGGCGGGAAGAAAGCGGAAAAACCACGAGCGACCCGATTTCGTACACGTCTTCCTTCTCGTCTTCGCCTGCCCAGAGCAAGGAGTGAAGCGACGAGTCGAAGGGTGACCGTACATGTACACGAGTATTGTAGGGCCCCACGCGAGTGGGGCCGTAGTATTGCGGCCCGGCTCACGCCGGGCCCTACAATACCGGGGTATATCGGCTCGCCGGGAGGCTCGCCCTCCCGTTTTCGTTGACGTTCTCGTCGGCGTTCACGTTCTCGTTCTCGTTCTCGTGACCGTCACCGTCTACGTACTCGAAAAGGGACAGGGAGCAAGGGAAGGGGAAGGGGAAGGGGAAGGGGAAAGTGGTCCGCAGACCTACGACCGGTTTTCAACAGAACCCGTAGAACAAGTACAATACCCGTTGCCCGATCCCCGGTAAGGAGTCCTCCCATGAAACGAATCGCAGTCCTTCTCCCCTGGGCCCTGCTCCTCCTCTGCGGCGCGTGCGCGCTGGCCGGGGAGAACTACGTGGACGTGGAATTCCCCCTGGGCAACGAAAAGTACGTAGGGCCAAAACTCAAGCCCTCGAAAGGGGAAGAAACCACGCCGGCGCCCGAGGGATTGCGGGACCGGGCCCTCGCCCTCGTGGGCAAGGGGCGGGTGGTCCGCGTCAAGCCGAAGAAGAAGAAGGGAGGCCGGTGGCACGAGCTCCGGGTGGAGGGGGACGAGGGCCGGTTCGACGTGGAGTTCGACGCGAAGGGGAAGCTCCGGGAGATCGAATTCAAATCCCACGAGGGGCTCGACGAAAAGCCGGGGAGGATGATCCTGCCCGGGGGCTTGAAAGCGATCCCGCCGGCGAAGGTGCCCGGCCCGGTCACGGAAGCGTCGAAACGGCTCTTCGGGGAGAATCCGCCCATGGGGGTCTGGGAAGCCAAGTGCGCGGCGGGGACGCGCTACTTCCTCATGGGCGAGACCGACGCGGGCATGCTGACCGCTGCGTACACCGCCACGGGACGGTTGCGCGCCGCGGGCGATCCCGACGAGATGATCGAGGAGGGGGGGAGGAAGAAGACCCTCCGGTCGATCGATCCCGGCGACCGGATCGAGCCCCGGTTCCCCGTGAAGAAGGCCGTGGAAGAAATCGAGAAGACCCTGGCGCGAACAACCTCCTTCCGTTTCATCGTCATGGGGGACACGCGCAGCAACTTCAAGGTGTACCGGGCGGTGATGAAGAGCATCGCGGCGCGCAAGCCCCTGTTCACCCTGGTCACGGGGGACCTCGTGGCGAAAGGGACGCACCGGGAGTTCCAGGAGTACTTCCGCCCCCCCCTCGAGGAGCACGGGGGGTACGCCCTCCTGCCCGTTGTGGGAAACCACGACCTGGGCAAGGCCTGCCTGGGGTACGAGAACCTCTTCGGCGAGGGGGCGAGGGTTTACCGGGTGCGCGGCGCGGGTTGCCTCTTCGTCGTCCTGGACAACTGCAGCCGCGACGCGGGATCGATCCCCTGGAACCGCCAGCTCGAGATGGCGGACCGCTGGATGACGGAAGCGGCGGGCGACCGCAAGTTCGTCCTCATCCACAAGCCACCCTCCTGCGTGGCCAAGTGGGCCTACCACGCCATGAAGCCCGGACAGTCCCGCCCCTTCTGCGCGCTCATGACCAAGCACGAGGTGGACCACGTCTTCGCGGGGCACATCCACGCCTATTCCACGGCGGTCCACCAGGGCGTGACTTACACGGTCACGGGAGGCGGGGGCGCACCCCTCCACCCTTATTTCGGACCGGAGGGCGCGATCTTCCACTACCTCGTCTTCGACGTGGAGGGGGGGAAGGTCAAGGGCTTCGGCGTGAAGCTGGTCCGCGGGTCCAAGGAGGAGGAGGACTTCTGATGG
>JBDHKE010000331.1:0-2202 GCA_039586555.1 Gemmatimonadota bacterium
GGAGCAGTCGGGTGGGTGGCGGCGTAGGGTAGCGGAGATATGAGTCGGGGACACCCAGCGCCCGTGGTGGACGAGACGTGAGCAGCACGGATACTTGTGGTTGTGAGGGGGGAAGCCAGCAGGGCGAGACGATTGTGGGCATATCCACGGCGGTCGGGCCTGGGGCTGTGGGTATCGTGCGAGTGAGCGGCCCCGAGGCCATGAGCTTGGCGGCAAGCACGTTCCGTACCCCTGGCGACCGAGAGATACTCCCGGATGAGACATTCTCGCTGGCGTACGGGCGCGTTGTGGAGCCGGAGACGGGAGAGGTTGTGGACGAAGCGCTTCTGGCGATCATGCGCGGACCACGCTCGTACACGCGAGAAGACGTGATCGAACTGCAGTGTCACGGGGGCGCGGTAGCGGTGCGAGCCGTGCTTGGGCTGATGGTGCGTCTAGGTGCACGGATAGCAGAACCGGGGGAGTTCACGCGACGGGCTTTTCTGAACGGGCGCATCGATCTGGCTCAGGCTGAGAGCGTCGCTGGAATCGTTGCGGCCCGAAGCACAGCGGCTCTGCGGGCGGCTGTTCGTCAGTTGGATGGCGGAT
Organism: Gemmatimonadota bacterium; assembly: GCA_039586555.1. GTDB lineage: Bacteria > Gemmatimonadota > Gemmatimonadetes > Longimicrobiales > Gaopeijiaceae > JBDHKE01. Next base: position 589 of record JBDHKE010000331.1, read on the forward strand.
TGTCGGAGAGCGTGCAAGAAGCGCGAGGGAAACTGGTCGGACTGCTTGCGAGCATAGAGGCAGCGGTGGACTTCGCGGACGAAGACGTTGAGGAGGTCGACGACCAAGCGTTGAGGGAGGGGCTGAGGGGAGCCCAAGCAATGCTTGCTCGTTTGTTGGAGACGGCTTTTGCGGGGCGCGTCCTTGAGGAAGGCGTGCGCACGGCGATCGTGGGACGGCCGAACGCGGGCAAGAGTTCACTGCTGAACGCACTGGTGATGAGGGAGCGGGCCATTGTGTCGGCAATACCGGGAACCACACGAGACACGGTTGAAGAACAGGTGGAGATCGGGGGGATCCCGATTCGGCTGGTGGATACGGCGGGCTTGAGGGTGGGGGGGGACCAGGTAGAGAAGATGGGAGTGGAAAGATCGCGGAGAGCGATGGACCAAGCGGATCTGGTTCTGGCGGTCATCGACCTCGAGTCGTCGTGGGACGAGCAGGATCGAATGATACTGCGAGGGTGTGAAAAGGATCGTTGGATCGTGGTGGGAAGCAAGAGCGACCTGGTGGACGAGCCAGGCAGAAGGCTGGAGGAACTGGAAGCCTTTGTGTCGGAAGCGCTGAGCCCGGATGCCGGTGGGAAGGGGACGGGATTCGCAGAGACAAGGATCTGTGCGGTGTCAGCGTTGACAGGCCAAGGGATAGACGAGCTGCGGGCCCGGGTCCATGAGGTGATATCGGGGGAGGGGAAGATCCACCTGGAAGAAGCGGTGCTGGCCAACGAGCGCCAGCGGAATTTGGTGGAAGCGGCTACGCGGAGTGTCTCCGGGGCGGTGTCCGGTCTATCACAGGGGAAGGGCGAAGAGCTAGTGTGCGAGGATGTCCGGAGCGCTGTGAGGGCGCTTGGGGAGATTACTGGGGAGGAGCTGACCCCGGATCTGCTGGATGAGATATTCAGCAGATTCTGCCTGGGGAAGTGAGGGTAGGTTGGAGGCTATGCGGGAGATTGCGAGCAAGAGTAGGCGTAGGGCAGCGGTGCCCACCCGGAGCGTAGCGGTTATCGGGGCAGGGGTATCGGGGTGCGCGTGCGCCGCGACGTTGGCGAGTCGAGGAGTGCCGGTCATGGTGTTGGGCGAGGCGCTGGACAGTGTCGGTCGGCCCCGGCTCGGTCCTGTGGTAACGGCAAGAGGGGGTCTGGCGGCGATTGCCGAGGTACTGGAGCAACTGCCCATGGAACTGCGACGGACGTGGTTGGATGCAGCGGTGGTACCGACGGGGGCGGGGTTCTTGATAGTCGATCGGCGGATGGTGAGCGTCGAAACAAAGCGGCGACTGGAAAGGATGCGGGGCCTGGAGTTCCGGCAGGGTGTCGCGCGCGATATCAGCGTGCGCGGTGGCGATGGAGGGAGCGGTGACCGCGGGAGAGTGCACGTCGCGGTAGAGACGGTCTTTGGGGAAGTGCTGGAGGCAGCGGCCGCGGTGGTGGCAGTGGGGTTGAGTGTGGGCGAGGAAGTGACGGAGGAGCCAGACAGGAAAGAGGAAGAGGGGGGAGTGCGGAGACATTCGAGTGAGATCTGGGCCTCGCTGGAGAGAGTGGGGACGGAGTTGAGGGAAGTGAGCGCGGTGGTGGGG
>JBDHKE010000332.1:0-2196 GCA_039586555.1 Gemmatimonadota bacterium
GCGGAGCGTGGACGATCAGGTCTACATGAGCCAGATAGACGCCAGTCATCTGGAGGCGGTTCTGGGGAATCGGGGTCGCTCGGGAGACCAGATGGACATCTTCATGAGCGTCTACGGGCCCGTGGCGGAGGACGGGTATCCCCGCCTGCTCTACGACAAGTGGACGGGAGAGATCGACAAAGGCGTGGTGGAACACTGGCGGGAAAACTACGACCTGCGGCACATCCTGGAACGGGATTGGGAAACCCTGGGACCGAAGCTGGTGGGAAAGATCCACGTGTTCATGGGCGACACGGACACGTTCTACCTGGAGGAGGCTACCCGCCTCCTGGAGTCCTTTTTGGAAAGCACCGTTGACCCCTACTACGGGGGGTCATTCGACTGGGGAGAGCGTCAGCCGCACTGCTATACCGGTACCGCCCAGTTTCCGGGGCAGACGGCCCACCATCGTGTTCTGCCGGAGATGGAGCGTCGGATTCTGGAGACGGCTCCTGCCGGGGCAGATGTCACGAGCTGGAGGTACTGACCCGCCTCCCACGCCTTCTGCTGCCGGGGACTGCCAGGTGTCCCTCGGCCGCCCGGCGAGCGTGCAGAGGGGACCGAGGGTCAGCGCGGTACGCTTCGACGCACGGAGGAGCTCCGGATCCGGTCCGAGAACACCAGCTCGATCTCGCTGCCCTGCGGCGAGATCAGCACGGATCCCCCCCGAGCGAAGGAGAGGACCTGGCCGGTACCGGGATCCCGGATGAGAACCATCGGATGTGTATCGGGGTTCCACCGAACCTCCACATCTCCTCCAGGGGCGATCACGACGTCCGCCTCGGGCGATGCCGCAGCTGCGGGTGGACCCTCGCTGGCAGTGGACACAATTGCTGGCTGGCCGCCACCCGAGAGCCGAAGGCTTACGAGACGATCCTCGGGAATGGATGCCAGCGGGATGGCGAACGCGAAGTGGCGATCCAGGGAGTCCCCGTCTCCCACTTCTCTGCCCTGGAAAGACAAGGAGAACAACACGCGGCCCCCGTCATCCAGCCCCTCCAACCGGTACGGGCCTGGTGCTTCGGGCAGCGCCGGGATCGTCGTCACCTGGAAAGCTGGCTCCAGCACCAGACGGTTCCCCTCCACGCGACCCCACACCACGAGCGCCGGCTGGACCGGAGCCGCAACCGCCTGGAGATCATGTGTCTGGCGATACTCCAGTACCGCTTCGTAGGTGTAGTCGCTGATCCACTTGGGACCGCAGTATCCCATGATGTCGTAGTAGCCGCTCGGGGACTTGAGGGAGTGCGAGCCCACGTCGAGGCCGTAGACACCGATCTTCCCGCTCGCATAGGGATAGCTGGGATCAGGGCTCGAGGCACCGCAGCCCGGGGCGTGCCGTCTGCGCCAGTTGTGCCCCCACTCGTGCGCGGCGACGCCCGCACCGCTGGGTTGACGATCCCATCCGAGCGCCGTGGGTCTACCGATGTAGCCGATGCCCGCGACTCCGCTGGTGTAGGTGGTCTTTACGACGCCGAAGTAGTGGCGGGAGCTTCCCTCCGCGACGCGGAGGGCGTCCATTTCGCTCAGGATGGTTCCCCACGCCCCGTTCTGGTTTTCGTTCTGAAGCACGGGAGCTTCCGTCACGTACTCGGCATGGACGTCGGCGTCATCGTCCGCGATGGGGAAGAGGTCACGGGTGACGGAGAAGAACTGAGACGCGTTTGACGAAGTGACGTTGCCCACCAGGTTGTTGACGCTCTGCCGAACGGGAACGAACGTGACGTTGAAGCGTGGCGTGTCCCACACGTCCAGGTCCCTGGGCAACCCGGAGGCGGGGAAATGGTTGTCCTCCTCGTTGGACTCGGCGATCTGGTCATTGGGGTCGACGTCGGCCAGGATCGCGAGGCCCGGCTGAACGAGGGATGAGGGAACATCTATGTTCCAGGATGAGCTCAGGCTGCCCTCGTCCACCGAAGTGGGCACCGACGAGCCCGGTGCCGAGATCGTCTCCATGTCGACGAGGCTACCGTCAACGTAGAAGCGCACACGAACGGACGGTTGCAGGTCATTCGACTCGCTCGCCTGCACGAATACCCGCAGCACCCCATCCTTGCCGTCGACCAGAGGGACGTCTCCCCCGAACGTCTGGGTGCTCTGTGTGAGGTACATCCCAGCGATGGTGAGGTTGGGGCCCCCGCCTCCCCCACCCTCGGT
>JBDHKE010000142.1:0-8948 GCA_039586555.1 Gemmatimonadota bacterium
GAATTCCGGCCAGGTCCTCTGCTGGGGTCGAAACAACCGAGGCCAGCTGGGCGACGGGAGCACCGAGAGACGGACCCGCCCGGTACAGGACACCGGGTCCGTCACCTTCCGCTCCGTGTCCGGCGGTGCGGAGCACACGTGCGCCCTGGCTTCGGACGGACGGACGTTCTGCTGGGGAGCCAATCAGAACGGCCAGCTGGGAGACGGATCGAAGCAGGTCCGGCCGTCACCGGTCCCGGTGGCGGCGGGCCCCGCCGGCTGACACTCCGTTCCCCATCCCCCGCCGTCCCCGACTGCTGGCATCTCCTACCGGAGCGGAATGGGCACCCCGATGTTGATGAGGAAGTCCGGCATCAGCTTCGAGTCGTAGCCGTACGTCGACCCGCCCGGGGGAGTGGGCTCGAAGGCGTAGAAGTGCCCCTCGACCCGGATGTCCAGCCGGAAGTTCTGGGTGACACGAGCTCTCACCCCCGCCCCGGCCACGAATTCGACGTCTGTCAACCCTTCGAATCCACTCCAGGCGTCTCCCGCCCTGGAAACGATCCCGGCACCCGCTAGACCATAGAAGTTGGTGCGGGGCGCGTGAAGCCGGATCAGGCCATCGGCGCTGAAGACCGTGCCCGACACCGATCCACCCTGCGCGCCCTCGGTCTGTCTCTCGTCTCCCGTGGGTGCGACGCGAATCCCGCTGGGGATGAAGGTCGCCCGGGCCTCGAAGCCCAGCACCTGAGTGAACTGGACGCCCAGGGCGCCGCCCACCGCCAGGACGTTCTCATGTGTCTCTTCCAGGGTCGAGCCAGCCAACGTGAAACCGGTGGTCGAGGGGCTGTAGTAGCTCCCGAAGAACGGGATCAGGTCCACCCCCACCTGAGCCATGGCGGAACGGGGAAGCACGAACGTAGCCGTGCTCACCAGCAAGGCCATGAGAGCGAACGGTCCTACCCTCTTCATCGCGTGCACGGCGAACCCTCCTCTTCCATGCTGTTTCCTCTCCCGCCTCTCCCGATGTTCACGAATCGCCATCCGGACGAGGCGGATGAATCCCGAAGCCACTCCCGGCACAATCTACCAGCACACCGAACCGAACAGCAAAGAGAAACGCCCCCGGGCCATGGGCCGGAGGCGTCCTTCGACCTGGGAGATCTCCGCGAACGGCGAAGGCCGCGGGTTCCCAGCCGTCCTCTAACGGCGCTGGATCCTGACGCGAACGGCCGGATCCACGGCCGTATCGACCACGCCCGTGTCGGATTTCTCCACGGACCCGCGGCGTACGGAACCGCCGACGAAGGGAGTGAGGCCACCCACGTCGACGTCGAACGGAGCGGCGTTCATCTCCGGCGCGCGCCCCGGGACCGCGCCTCCCGCAGGCTTCTCCAGGCGACCGGTGAGGATGTTACTCTGATTGTCCTCCGCGTCCGTGACCCAGAGCTCGAAGTCCTTGGCCGTGTCGGAACCGAACTGCTCGCAACTCACGACCGAGACCGGGCCCACGTACCCGTCCGGTGCGGGGTCGAGGCTAACCCAATCCAGGCCCTTGTTCTGTACGTTGCCGGATGGGACGCCGGTCAGACGCAGAGAGAGGCCGCCGGGCTCCCCGATGTCCCCATCCGCATCCGCGTAATCGAACCGGTACCGAAAGAGATTCGCGGTACCTCCGCACACTGATGAGTTCGCTTCCACGAGCCCGAAAGAGAGATTCGATATGAGCGGCGCGCCGGGGGGCGGAAGCTCCCACACCCTCAGGTCATAGGCGCCCTGCTCGAACTGGGCGAACGACGTGGCCAGGACGCTGAACGAGCCGGCTCCCAGATCCTGGATGATCCTGGAATTGGTGTCCAGGCCCCCGTCGTCATCCTCGATTCCCGGCGGGTTCAGGAAGAGGTATGTGTCGAACTCCTCGCTCATCAGGTCGATGAGCACCTGAGCGGGGGCGGCGAGGTCGAAGCTCCACCAGTCACCCCACCAATCCGGGATCGTCTCGCCGTCGCTCAGCCACGGCAGGCAATCGCCTGGGCCCAGACTGCCGGTGACGGGCACTCCCACCGGGAGCGGTTCCCGCAGCTGACAGGGGCTGGTGCTTCCCTCGAGGGTGACGGTGGCGCTCCCTCCGATGTCTGGGATGCTCGCGGCCACCGTTGGCTCGTCGAAGATGTAGAGATTCGCGTCGAACCCGACCACCGAGATCTCGTAGTCACCCCTGGGCAACAGGTCGAACACCGCCTGCCCACTGGCGTCGGTGACGATCTGACGAGTGGCCGGACCCGTGACTTCCACCGTGAACGGGTCAGGTGGGGTCCCCCCATCGATGGTGACCGTCGCGGTGAGCGTGGCGATGCTGGCCTCGCTACCCACGAAGTCCACCACCCGGGTCTCGTTGGGACCCACACTGACGGACTCGGCCGTGGAGTCGAAGAGGTAGTGGGTCACGTTGAAGCCCCCGATGGAGACCAGGTAGGTCCCGGAACGCAGGTTCGTAAAAAGGAAGTCCCCCGAGGCGTCCGTCGTACCGGTCCTGGAATCCGGCCCTTCGAGAGAAACCGTCACTCCGTCGGGAATGGTGGCAGCCTGAGGGGCGGCCCGTCCGTCGGCCCCGCCCACCGCTCGCGGAGCTCCGCTAGCCGGATTCACCACCACGGTGCCGCGAATGGCCGAATTGCGCTGCCAGCTGCCCGTGAAGGTGACGGTCGTGGTTCCTCCGGCGGTGACTGCCGTGGTCTGCGATGTCTGAGGGAACGTCGCATCGCCCGGGAAGCCCGTGATGGACACCGTGTAGCTGCCAGCTGGAAGCGTGGAAGCGCTGAAGGCGCCCGAGGCGTCCGTGGTGAGCTGCAGGGACGTCTGCCCCTGGACGCTCACCGATACACCCGGGAGTCCCGTGCCCTCGACGGCCACCGTCCCCACAAGGCTGCCGTTCACATCCCGGGGGTTGACGGGGCCGTCTCCACCCCCACACGCGACCCAGAAGACACTTCCTCCCAGCAGGGAGAAAGCGAACCAGCGACTGCGACCGATCATTTCACACCCCGAAAGTGACGAGTTCGAAATCCATCCAGCTCCCGCAGAGGCGAGACAGCCGTCTCCTAGGATCCAGATTCCCGCGATTTTAGGGAGAACCAAGAAATGTAGGCGCGAGGAAGATAAGCGGAGCCTCGATTCATCGCTACCCGGTACCCTGCGGCTGCGGGCTCGCCCAGTGTATTCAGGGCCCCGCCGCAATACCGGTGCCAGCCGGCCCAGCCTGCAGGTGGAAGTCTCGAATCTCGGCGCACGGCGCCGAGATAGCATCGAAAGGCCAGACCGCGGCCACTGACGGTGAAGCGGGTCCCCTCGGGGCAGCTGTCTTCCTCGGGACCCGGGAGCCGATCACACGAGGACGGCCAGCACCACAATCGCGGCCGCGAGCAGAAAAGCTCCTCCGACGAGCACCGCCATCCTTCGATACCCTGGGCGTGTCCGGTCCTTCGCTGGTTCCCGCACTTCCGCCGGGCCCGCGCCGAAGGGAATCGTCGCGTTGGGATCTCCCAGGTGGGCGGGACCAGAGGAGTCCGGTCGCTCGGTAGGGCGATCCGGGGGGATCGAACCGGCGGACGCATCTCGCAGCGCCGGCATGATCCCCGTGACGCCGAGGGAGTACTCGTTCGTCCCCTCCTTCTGAAGGCGAAGCCCCACGAGCTGATCGCTACCCCGCGTCCGGGCGAAGTAGACGACACCGCCTCCCTCGGCACGCGTCATCTCGCCCAGAATCCGGTACCGATCCTGGGCCACCTTCTGGACGGCCTCCAGGAGCTGGCCGGGGGACTTGGATTCGCCCGAAGTGCTGACGCCGGAAAGGTCGGCTCCGCACTGGTGACAGAACCGACCCCACCCCCTGGGATCGGTCCCACATCGCGTACAGCCACTGCCCTCCGCGGGGACGGTGGAATCGAGCTCCTTGAGAACGTCGAGGGTGTACTGATGCTTCGAGCCGGAGGTCCGGACTAGCCTCAACGCCACGAGGCGGGGCTCCACGACGTCCCGGGCCAGGTACGCGATGCTGCCATCGGGCCGGCGCCCCAGCTCCCCCAGGATCTCGAACTCTCCCCGGGCCGCGGCCTGCACTGCTTCCAGGAACCTGTCCTTGGGCCGACCCCTGGTTTCCAGGGTCGGCAGGTTCAGATTGGTGGTGCCCGAGCGGAGATCCATAGGGTCCGATCCGCCGTCTCTGACGCCGCGCACGCTCCAGGCAGGCGCCCGCCGGCATGGGGTTCGCAAGATGAAGATCGCATTGCAAGGTACGTCCCGCCGCCGCTGACCGGAAGTGAAGGTCCCTGGGTCGCCGCGGGCATACCGAGGCAGAAGACGATCGCCGGGACCAGTGAATGAGGCCAACGGATGCGGGATTCAGATTGCACCGAGCCTTCTGCCATGAAGCTCTCATTCCTGGCCGTGTGACTCAAGGAGGCATAGAATCCCGAGAAGGCGCCCGGTCTCCAGGGGCTTCAGCTCGTCGGCGACGCTCCCAATAACCACGACGCTCATCGGGAACAACCACGTGCCAGGAGGACGGCGGTGACTACTCGAATCGCTCGCTTCGGAACTCTCGTGATCCTTGGCCTCGTTCTCGTGGGCCTGGGCGTTCCTGCCTCCGGCTTTGCCCAGCAGGACAAGCCCCGCATGGCCGTCCTCGGTTTCCAGAACAACAGCATGTTCAGCTGGTGGGGGGACAACCTCGGTCTGGCGGCCACGGACGAGCTGGTAACCCAGCTGGTCGGTTCCGGCGCCTTCACCGTGATCGAGCGCCAGCAGGTCGATGCCATCCTGGCGGAGCAGCATTTCGGGCTCAGCGGTGCGGTGGATGCGTCCACCGCCGCGGAGATCGGCAAGATCCTGGGAGTCCAGGCCTTACTCCTCGGCTCCATCACCCAGTTCTCTCTGGATCGGAAGTCCGGGGGCATCGGGCCTCTCCGAGCATCGTACACGGAGGCCGAGAGCGTCATCGACGCCCGCCTGGTGAATACGACAACCGCCGAGATCATGCTGGTGGCCGAGGGAGACGGGAAGAGGCGCATGGGAGGCATGGGCTGGGAGAGCTTCGACTTCGAGCGTGAGTTTGATGCCGGCCTCGCTCAGGAGGCCCTGCGACCAGCTGTCGAAAAGGTGGTCGAGCAGATCGTGGCCCAGCAGAGCGCAGTCGCGGCTCTCGAGCCCGTGGCTCCTGCCGCCACCATCGTGGGCGCACCCGGTGAAGGATCCGTCTACATCGATCGGGGCGAGAACTACGGAGTCCAGGTAGGCCAGCGCTTCAATGTCCACCGGGTCGTGGACGAGATCAGGGACGCCTCCGGAAACATCCTCGATCAGATTACGGAGAAGGTGGGCGTGATCGAGGTCACCCGGGTCCTGTCCCAATCGTCCATCTGCCGAATCGTCGAGGGTGACGCGCGGGAGGGAGACACAGTCACCGGAGGATGAGCCGCAGCGGGGCGCTTTGCCGGGGGCCGATGGTCCGTCGACCCTCCCCCGCGGCCGCCTAGCGGCTCCGGGGTAGCCCCGAGCCCAGATCTCTCGCCAGGCCCACGGCGGCCCGGGCTCCCACCTCCCTGGCGGCCTCGGTCTCCGCGGCGAGGGGGCTGGGGCCCAGCTTGCCGGGAGTGCCCGCCACGCCCACCTGGTACGTTTCGGCCCTCAAGAGCTCGGCGGAGGAGACGCGGTAGACCCGGATGTCCAGCACCGCTCTCCCGGTGAAGAACTGGCCTACCGAGGGCTGGGCCTCGGTGCGCAGGCTTCCGGTCACCAGCACCTCGGCACCATTCTCCCGCCCGAGAGCCCCGAGAGCTCCCGCGTCCCCGGTCTGAGCCGTTGCCCGGGTAGCCGGGTCCTGATTCAGGATCTGCAGAACCGCCGGATCGGCAACGGCCAGGCCTCGACGACGAAACTCCTCCAGGAAGGCCGTCTCCGCCGTGAGGGCCGCAGCTGCATCGCCTCCGTCACTCCAGATGAGGATCAGGGTGTGGGTCCCCCGATAGGAAGTGGCGTCCGCCCCAGATGTCACGGTGGTGCCTCCGGTGTCGGGTGTCGCACCGGTGGAAGAGGGAGACGTCGAGGTCGCCCCCGCGGAGTCCCGGCCGGCCGTGGAGCCGGAGGGGTCCGCGACCGCCCCGGCCGTCCCCGCGCGATCAACCCCCGACCCCGAGCTGTCCGTGACTGCGACCGCACTGTCCGCGACGGCCCCTACGCTGTCCTCGAGGTGGATGATCGTGTCCCCTGGGTCCGGCACGGATTCCCCCCATCGCGCCAGGTTCAGAATTGCGAAGACGGCCACGATCGCGGCCGCAGCTCCGAGGCCCCAGATGGGCCGAAGCCGGCGGCGAGTGGGCTCTGGAGCCAGGGGCGCCGGAGCGTGGGAAGGGGGAGTGGAGCCGGAAGACGCGGCGGGACCCCTCCTGAGAGGTTCGTAACGGAGAGTTGGCTCTTCCGGCCCCGCCGACACGCCCAGGAGGGGAGCGGCGACGCCCGCGGGCGCGCCGTCTGCGGGTAGCAGGTTGGCCAGGACACGCCGGAGGTCGCGGATCACCTCGCCGAGCTCCTGATAGCGCTGTTCCCGGTCCTTCTCCAGGCACCGGGTGACGCAGGCCGCGAGATCCGGAGGGCAATCGGGCCAGATCTCCCGCAACGGACGGGGGTCTTCGTGCGCGATGGCATAGAAGAGGGCGGAGACGCTGTCGGCCTCGAAGGGACGTTGGAAGGTGACGAGCTCATACCCCAGGACCCCAAGCGAGAAGATGTCCGCCCGCGGGTCGACCTCCAGGCCCAGGAGCTGTTCGGGGGACAGGTACCCTGCCGTGCCGATGGTCATGCCCACCTGGGTGAGGCGCTGCGTTTCCTCCACCAGCTTCGCGATCCCGAAGTCCATGATCCGTACCTGTCCATCGTCGAGAACTCGCATGTTGGCGGGCTTGACGTCTCGGTGGATCACGCCCCGCGAGTGGGCATACCGCAGGCCCTCGGCGATCTGGAGCAGGTAGTGGATCTTGGTACCCAGCGGTAGGGCATCCCGCCGCTTCACCACGTGGTCCAGGTCCTCCCCCGACAGGTATTCCTGGACCAGGTAGGGCTCTCCTGCCTCCTCTCCGAAATCGTAGACCGTCGTGATGTTCGCGTGTTGGAGGTTGGCGGCGATCTCCGCCTCGCGGATGAAACGCTCCCGCATGTCGGACTGCCTCAGAGAGCAGGTCTTGATGGCGACCGGCCGCTTGAGGTTGGGATCCCACCCTTTGAAGACCCGCCCGAAGCCCCCCTCTCCGATGAGCTCGGCGACCTTGTACTTGCCGAACGAGCTTGGCGTTGGGGCCTTCTCTCCGGTCACGTGTCCGTCCTCCCCAGCTCCCGGTGCTGCGGCGCCGGGTCTCTACGGTAGACGTGGCCCGACCGGGCTCACGCGGCGCAAGATTCCCTCGACGGTGCGCTCCTCGAAGACCCCCGTAGAAACGCAGGGGACGACGTCGCGCTTGGAGAAGTTCTCCTGCCACACGTCGAGGGCGATCACCCGGAGGAGGCTACCACCACGGGGGTCCACCCGGACGCGGATCGCCATGGAGAACCAGAGATCGCCCAGCCCGGCCCCTGGCTCTTCACCAAAATCCCCGCAGTCCGCGTAGGAGCGAGCCTCCACGTTGGGCACGAACCAGGGGTCCCACCACCCCTCCTCCGGGCCGGAGGCCGCCAGCACCTTGAAACGCACCAGACGGAGCTCCGGACTGATGGATTCCCACTCGGTTCCCGTTTCGACAAGGAAGTCCACCGCCGCATCCCAGACGGACTCGGGCGAAGTAGGGATAGCAACGTAGCCCAGGTTCGGCTCGGCAGCGGAGGGGGCCGTCCACGTGGGGGCGCAGGCGAGGGTGGCTAGGACCAGAGGGATCGCCGCAGCACTTCGCCTTGCGGATGGGCCGGTTGGCTTGCAGGTAAGCAAGAGTCGCATCCCACGCTAAAGGTTCTTGTCGTCCCTTGACTTTGGACCAGAATCAGGGTCCATGCAAGCGGGTTTTCGTATCCGGCGAAGCGGCACCCACCCGCAGTGTGTCCGGTGGCTGCACAAGTGACAATCTTGAAGGGCTACCGTGCCTCCTGTTTCCGGGCTCAGAAGTCGAGGTATACGCTGAGGTTCTGCCCGCCCCTCAGCGTCACGGTCCTGGAGCGTGTGCCGACCCCGGCGATGGTGGCGGAGACCGTGTAGGTCCCTACTGGGAGGTTGGTGAATACCGCCCTCCCGGTCGCGTCGGTCACCGCGCTGCGGGAGACCGGGCCGGAGACCGATACGGACACGCCCGGTAACGGGCTTCCTCCAGCCCGGACGAATGCCGTGATTCTCCCGACCGTCGACCCGGGGAAGTCCACGGTCTCAGTCTCACCTCCGCTGAGGCTTACCATCTTCGAGGTCGTGGGCCAGTACAGGTAGTTCCTGTCGGCCGAGGCCGGGTTGATGACCACGTACCATGTGCCCTCCGGGACGCTCGTGAAGCCCGCCTCCCCGGCAGCGTTCGTGGTTGCGGTGTAGGATGGGACCTCGGAGCCGGGGCGATGAAGCCCTACGGTCATGCAGCAGACGCCTGTGCCATTCAAGCTCACCCGAACAACGATGGTACCCGTTGGCGGGGGGGTCACCGTCAGCGTGACCGTGACCGTCTCCGCGCCGCCGTTGGAGCTCAGGTAGAGGTAGGCGCGGTCCGTGCCAGGCAGGCAGTCGACGGCGGAAGGCGCAACCGTGACGTTCTGCTCGGCTCCGGCGTCCAGCGACCCGCTCCATGGCGATGTGGTCCCCGGGAACCAGGAGCAGCTCAACAGGTTCTCTCTCGCGAAGCCCATGCTCCACTCGAGCGTACCACCCCCGACGTTTCTCACAGTGAAACTCTGGCTCGGCGGGCTGGAGCCCTGGGCCGTGGTGAAGTTGAGGGAGCTCCTCGAGACCC
>JBDHKE010000143.1:0-3914 GCA_039586555.1 Gemmatimonadota bacterium
ATCACCCTTCTCGCCCTGGTCGCCTTCGCACCGGTCCCTGCCGTCACCCAGAGTACGCGGGCAGCCGCTCCGTGCCTCGCCGCCACCGCCGAGTGCACCGAGTGGATCACGGTGGGAGGAGGCCCGGGGCGATCCCTGGTGTACCGCAGCTACCCGCTGGACACGCGGAACGAAGCCATCACACACGTGCTCGTCGTGGTGCACGGCGCCGGCCGTAACCCAGACAGCTACCATCGGTCCGGCCTGGCTGCGGCGTTCCTGACAGGCACGCTGGAGAGCGCAGTCGTCATCGCCCCGCGCATGGCCTCTAACGACGGCGAGCGATGCACGGACGCCCTGGGCCCCGACGAGATCAGTTGGAACTGCAGCACTTGGCGCTCCGGCGGCCCATCCCTCAGCCATCCCGCCGTGACCTCGTTCGACTTCCTCGACGAGATCCTGCGGAAGGTGGCGCGCAGAGGAGTGTTCCCGAACCTGAAGGCGATTGTCGTCACCGGGCACTCTGCGGGCGGCCAGGTCACGAACCGCTACGGGATGACGAACCAGGTGCATGACATCCTCGGCGTCCCGGTCAGTTACGTGGTGTCGAACCCGTCGAGCTACGCCTACCCGGGCCCCTGACCGCGAACGCCCCCGGGTATATCCCGGCGATCAGCGTCGACGCACCGGCGTTCCAAAGTCTGGGAGATGGACGCGGCTGCACGAGGTACGACCAGTGGCCCTACGGCTTCCAGAACCGTACGGGCTACTCCGCGGACCAGAGCGACGAGCAACTGCGGCAACAACTTGCCTCGCGACCCGTGACGTACCTCCTTGGCCAGCTTGACATCCTGCCCCTCAGTGGATTCGACAGCTCGTGCGCGGCGATGGCGCAGGGCCCCACGCGGCAGGCGCGCGGGCAAGCGTACGCCAAGTACGTGAACGAGACGCTCGGCGGGCAACACACGGTCGTCGTCGTCACCGGGTGCGGACACAACGGGCGCTGCATGTACACCTCGGAGCGTGCGCTCCGCCTGCTCTTCCCGTAGGGGAGAAAGCCGGCCGCCTACGGCCTTGCCTCAGGCCCGGCCGGGCTGTGCGCGCAGTGCAGGCACGGTCACGAGCACGGTGGCCCCCTGGTCCGCGGCTCTTTCCCCCGGTTCCAGGAAATCATCGGTGTTCGTTGGACCCGTAACCCGCCCCGGCGTATCTTGCAGAAGCAGTCACCCCCGCGTCCTGAAGCCGAGAAACTGATCCCGTCCACCGCTCTCGGCTGCATTGGGAGTCGCGCCCGTGGACGCTTCGCTGGAACGGCTGACGCAGGCCCTTGCCGACCGCTACACTGTCGAGCGCGAGATCGGCAGAGGCGGCATGGCAATCGTCTACCTGGCCGAGGACCTCAAACACCACCGCAGGGTCGCCGTCAAGGTTTTCAACCCGGAACTGTCAGCCGTCGTCGGTACCGATCGGTTCCTGGCTGAGATCCAGACTACGGCGAACCTCCAGCATCCCAATATTCTTCCCCTGTTCGACTCGGGCGAGGCAGATGGTCTCCTTTACTACGTCATGCCCTATGTGGAGGGTGAATCTCTGCGGGCGAAGCTGGACCGGGAGAAGCAACTCCCCATAGACGAGGCCGTGCGCATCGCTACGGACGTGGCCGAGGCACTGCAGGCCGCGCACGACCAGGGTGTAATTCACCGAGACATCAAGCCTGCGAACATCCTCCTCTCCCGAGGGAGGCCGCTGGTGGCCGACTTCGGGATTGCCCTAGCCGTGAGTGCGGCTGGGGGCGGCAGGCTCACGGAGACGGGGTTGAGTCTAGGAACGCCCCACTACATGAGTCCGGAACAGGCCAGTGCGGACCGGGACCCAAGTATGGCGAGCGATGTCTACTCCCTGGGGTGCGTACTGTACGAGATGCTCACGGGAGAACCGCCCTTCCCTGGCAACACAGCCCAATCGGTATTGGTGAAGATCCTCACCGGTGATGCGATGCGCCCCACGGAGCACCGGAAGGCCGTCCCCGCCAACGTGGAAGGTGCTCTCCTCAAGGCCATCGAGAAGATACCGGCGGACCGCTTTCCAACCACGAAGGACTTCGCCCAGGCTCTGGCTAATCCGGGCTTCCGCCACGCCACCGGCGTTCCTGCAGCGGCGGCCGTTTCCCCAAGTTTCTGGAAGCCTCTCGCCATCGGTGTGAGTACTGTAGGGTTTGTTCTGGCCCTCGTGGTCACCTGGCTAATCCTCCGGCCTGAGTCCGCGAAGCCAGTCCAGTGGTTTTCGCTGCAGCAGGGCGGGATAGGATTCAACTACGCGACAAGACTTACGCCCGACGGCCTGGGGATGATCTATACCGCCCCGGGAGAAGACCGGATAGACCAACTATGGCTTCGCCGCTGGAACACTCTTCGTCCGGTCCCAATCTCGGGTACGACCGGAGCCTTTGTTGGGTCGCTTTCCCCTGACGGGACCGAGGTCGCCTACGTCACCGCCGATGCCAAGTTGGTTGTCACTCAGATTCAGGGAGGGGTTCCTCGTACCCTGTTTGACTCTGCAAGGGACGAACCCAGGTGGGGCAATGATGGTTTCATCTATTTCAGTGCCACGTCCTGGGGATTGAGCAGAGTGGCAGCCCAGGGCGGTCCGGTCGAGGTCCTCACCGAACCCCAAAGGGGAACCGAGTTTCATTTCATGACGGACGTTCACCCTGAGCGGGATATCGCCATTTTCTCGGTCTGGCAGGGTCAGGAGGAGCACTGGATTGATGCTTTGCGCCTCAGTAATCGGGAGCGACGTCGTGTAACCAACGGTGAGAACGGCCACCTCACGTCTTCTGGACATCTCGTGTTCGCCACCTCGGAAGGGGATCTTATAGCGGCTCCTTTTGACCCCGAGTCGATGGAGATGGGCTCCCCAGCCGTTCTGGTCGCTGAGGACATCCATGTGGACAACATTGGGAATCCCTACTTCAGCCTCTCGGAGAACGGGAGTCTGTTGTACTGGACCGGTCTCTCCTCGAGGAGGGGATATGAGCTTGTATGGGTAACCCGGTCGGGTGAGGCCTCACCCGTCGATTCAGGGTGGATCTTCGACCCGCACCGTCCGAACGTAGGGTGGGCTCTTTCTCCCGACGAAGGGCGAATCGCGGTGAAGGCGGTCACCGACCTGGGACCGGATATATGGGTCAAGGAGCTTCCAAACGGCCCTCTGCGACGCCTGACGTTCCATGAGGCCGAGGACCGGTTCCCCCGATGGGCACCGGATGGTCAGAACATCACGTTCCTCTCCGATCGCCTCGGCAATATGGACATCTGGACCAGGCGGGCTGACGGCATCGGTGAGGCCACCCTCATCCTCGACTACGAGGAGCCAATCCATGACGTGTCTTGGAGTCCGGATGGGGAGTGGATTGTCTTTCGGGCTGGAGGGGTCTCGGGCGTGGAAGGCAGTCGTGACATCTTCGGATTCCGCCCCAGCCTGGATTCCCTACCCCGGCCCCTGCTAGCCACGGAAGCGGACGAGACGGGGCCGACGCTCTCGCCCGATGGGGGATGGCTGGCCTATGTTTCCACCGAAACTGGGCGTCGAGAGGTCTTCCTGAGCCCATTCCCCGAAACCCAGATGTGGAAGGTGCAGGTGTCGGTGGAGGGCGGAAGGGGGCCGGCGTGGGGTGGGAGCAGCGGGGAGTTGTTCTACGTGGCCGATGGCGGTACCACAATCTCCAGTCGGGAGTTATCGGTCGCTACCATCGATCCAGGGTCTCCCCCTGCCGTCGCAGATCGGCAAGTCCTCTTCACTCTTCCAGAGGGGTTCTATTTCGCCAATAACACGACGTCGTACGCCGTCACTGACGATGGACAGCGATTCTTGATGGCACGTGTGCACCAGCCCCTCAATGCTCCTGAGCGGGAACTCATCCTGGTTCAGAATTG
>JBDHKE010000143.1:3963-12911 GCA_039586555.1 Gemmatimonadota bacterium
GAGTTGATGAAGGAGCGGGTAGGGAGGTAGGAGACAACGTAAAGTCGGGCGGAGTCTCGGTGGCTCCACCACATGGCGCAGGCCACCGTCTCTTCCCGTGGCGGTCAGGATGCGCGGGCTCGAGCACACTTTGATTCCGCTCGGGTCGTGGCGGAGTCCTGGCGGGATGATCCCGCGCCGGAAGTCCACGGACGAGCCGTGCGCCACGGTCGCCTCGGCCATTCCTACGCGGGGCTGGGCAGAAAGGAAGGGGCAATCCGAGAGGGTCGAGAAGCGGTCCAACTGTTACAGGTGTCGGAGGACGCGGTCGAGGGCCGGATGCACCGCATCCATCTTGCTATGGTCTACGTCATGGTCGGTGAGCACGAAGCAGCCGTGGATCAGCTTGAATTCTTGCCAGCTATCCCGTCCCACGTAGCCCGTACCGCTGCTCCGCATCGACCCGCTCTACGATCCCTTGCGCGACCATCCCCGCTTCCAGGCCCTGCTGGCCAAGTACGGAGAGGAAGGGGCCGGCAACTGAGATCACCGCCGCCGATCGCGACCCCGAGTTCGAGTGGGCCCTGGAGGAGGCGAGGGAGGAGTTGGAGAGGCTGGTGGGTCGCGGAGGCAGCTAGCGATTCGGCTCATCCGGCACGTGCCCCGCCTCAAGTGACGCTCGTTTCTCCCGCAGTTTTGTGCCAGATTTGTGCCACGGAAGCGAAAACGGCCTGTGGATAACTCCACGGGCCGTTCTCATAAGTCTTTGATCTGTAATCTCTTGCTTCCAGAGGCGCCGGGCGGATGGAGCTGCGGAAGCCCCTGGCTTCCTCGCTCGTCTCGGGCCCCCCGGGCCCTCGGCTCGAACCCGCGCTTCGATCCCCCCAACCACCAAAGCGGAGCGGCCCCCGATGGAGCCGCTCCGCTTAGAGGCGCCGGGCGGATTCGAACCGCCGAATGGAGGTTTTGCAGACCTCTGCCTTACCACTTGGCTACGGCGCCGACACGAAGGGGGAGCAGCAACCCTCATGCCGCTCCCCCGAGAGCGGGAAACCGGACTCGAACCGGCGACCCCCACCTTGGCAAGGTGGTGCTCTACCAACTGAGCTATTCCCGCAGCGCTCGGAGTGCCTCCGGGGCGAGTCTCGATTGGAGAAGCGGCCCCCTCGTGCACGTTCCCTTGTAGCGAGAAGAAGCTAGGATCGGGCCGGAGGGGTGTCAAGGCTGAAAGGCCGATCGTGGGCCGGTTTCCTCGCCGCGGAGAGGGCCGTTATCTTTGAGCTTCTTGCAGTTTGGTCACCGTCTGAAACCATAGCGGTCTTTGAATAGAACACGCCTGTCGGAAGCGCTCGCCGGGGTCCTCCAGCTCGGACTCACCGCTGTCTTGCTGGGGGCCTCCGCACCGCTGGAAGCGCAGACCTTCGACTGGCCGCTGGCTCCCCGAGGCCGACTCCTGCTCGAGGCGACACCGTCGTTCCTGGAATACGCTTCCCGCTTCGGGCTCCGCCTCCAGGACGGTCGGACCGTCGAGAACAAGGAGCCGCTGGCCTTCGACTTCACCTCGAACCGGGTGGGCTCCCGGATGCTTCCCCACCTGACGCCCGGCGAGGAGGCTCTGCAGGCCCTCCTGGACGACCCGGACTACCGGGTCCGCCTGGGTGTAGCCCGAGCCCGGATGGAGGTCAACGTGATTCGGGTCCCCGTCCGGATCGCGGTGGGGGTGCTGGACCGGCTCACCGTGGGGGGCACGGTTCCCTTCGTCCGGAGGCGACGGGACGCGGATTTCCATTTCGTGGGAGACACCCTGTCTTCCAACGCGGGCTTGAGCCCGGCGGTCGAGGCGCCCGCCTCCGTGACCAGCTTCCTCAATCAGTTCGGCGGATCCATCGACGCGACACGCACTCAGGTGGACAGCCTCTGCCTGACGAACGGGGACACCTCGAGCCCGTGTGTGGACGGCCGGAGTTTCCTGCAGGACGCACAAGCTCTCCTCGACGCTCTCTCCGGAGCGTACGAGGGCTCGCTGGTCTTTCCTCTCGTAGGCTCCCTGGCGGGTCAGACCATAGCTAGTCGAGTGGCTGCCGTTCAGGAGGGCATGTCGGCGTACGGGATCACGTCCTTCACCCTTGCCGCTCCCCTGGTGGACGCCCCCTTGGACGAAGAGGGATTCCAGGCCTTCCTCATGAGCCCACTGTACGGTGTGGAGGCCCTTCCCACGCGGCCAGATGGGGACCCGATCCGGAATTGGGACAGCGTGTGGGAGCTGGGAGACGTGGAGGTGTTCGGGGCCTTTCGCTTCCTGGACCTGTCGGTCACCGACTCGGCCCGCGACACGCCGCGTTTTCGTTACCAGGGGACCGCCGGCCTGCTCGTTCGCCTGGGTACCGGAAAGGTGGACGACCCGGACAACTTCGTGGATCTGGGAACCGGCGACGGTCAGACCGACGTCGAGCTCCAGCTCTTCAACGATCTGGCTCTTGGCCGCCGCCTGGGCCTCGGTCTGGATCTCAAGTACGGCATTCAGCAGAGCGTGGAGCTGGATCGGCGAATCGCCGCGCCCTGGCAGGTGTTCCCCGCTCTCGCCTCTCGCCAGCCGGTGGAGTGGACCCCCGGAAATTATTGGGAGATCCTCGTCTCGCCTCGCGTGTTCCTCACCCCCGAGTTTTTTCTGGCCGCGCGATACCGAACCTGGTCCAAGGAGGCGGACGAATACGACTGGGGCGGCGCGGGGCCACCGGAGACTCCCGATCCGCCGGAGCCCGCACTCCTGGCCCAGGAGACCGAAGCGAGCGGCCAGGAGGTCGGTGGGGGGGTTCTCTACTCAGCCGTCGGCCCGGCCCGGGAGGGCCGTGCCCGCTTTCCCTTCGAGGCGTACGCCCACTACGATCGGACCGTCTCGGGAATGGGGGGCCGTACGCCCAATTCCAGCCGTCTCACCGCAGGATTCCGGCTCTACGTCGGACTCTGGGGCGGCAACTAGAAGAGACCTCAGACAGCTCTCGACAAGGGAGCTTCGTGAGCTGACGTCAGCGGACGCCCAGAAGCTCCATGGCATGCGCGCGGGAGGTGGATGATTCCGGATCTCCCCCCAGCATGCGAGCCAGTTCCCGGATCCTCTGCTCGCCCTCCAGGCGGCTGGCCTCCGCCACCGGCATGCCGTGTCTCTCGGCCTTCTCCACGAACAGGTGCTGGTCCGCACGGGAGGCGAGCTGGGGCAGGTGGGTCACCACGAAGACCTGATGATGTCCGGACACCTCCTTGAGCTTCTCGCCCACCACCGATGCCACCACTCCGCCGATCCCGGAGTCGATCTCGTCAAACACGAGGGTTGGGACCGGATCCACCGACACCAGGATCGACTTTAGCGCCAGCATGACCCGGGAGAGCTCTCCTCCGCTGGCAATGCGGGAGAGAGGCCGCGGCTCGAAGCCCGGGTTCAGGGACGCCTGGAACCGGACGGACTCGGCGCCCCCTGGACCGATCTCCGGAGAGGGGTCGAGGGCGACCCGGAAGACGGCCCCCGGCATTCCCAGATCGGGAAAGATCTCCTCGGCCGCCGCTGAAAGGCGACTTGCCGCGTCGCCCCGAGCTCGCGAAAGCTCCCCGGCTTCCTCCTGGAGCGCCGCCCCGACCGATTCGAGCTCAGCCCTGAGGCGCTCCAGCTCGAAGCCCGAGTCCTCCGCCTCCGCCAGCTCCTCCCTGAGGCGCCTTCCCGTCTCCAGGACGTCAGCGAGCTCAGGCCCGTACTTGCGCTTCAGGCGAAACAGCAGGTCCTGGCGCCGGCGGATCTCCTCCAGCCTCCCGGGATCGTGCTCCACGGCGCTGGCGTAGCCCCCCAGGCTCCGGCCCACCTCCGTGACCGCGTGGTACGCCTCCTCGAGCGCAGCAGCGGCCTGATCCAGAGACGGATCGATCGCGGACAGACGCTCCAGGATCCCCCGGAGCTCGGAGAGCCGGTCCGAGACGGATCCTTCACCCGAGTAGAGGTCCCCGTGGGCCCGTTCCGCTTCGCGGATCAGCTCTTCCGAATGCTCCAGCCGGCGGGATTCACCTTCCAGGGCGACGTCTTCACCGGATTCGAGGCGCGCCGACTCGATCTCTTGAAACTGGAAGCGGAGGAAGTCGGCCTGAGCCTCCAGCTCTCTCCGTCGCCGCTCCCGTTCCGCGATCCGGGATTCCAGCGCCGAGAAGGCACCATGGAGCTTGCGCACTCGCTCGGCCACCTGCTGCGCCCCTCCAAACGCGTCCAGGATTCCGCGTTGCTCGGAGGACCGAACCAGGGTCTGGTGCTCGTGCTGACCGTGGAGGTCCACCAGGGATCTCCCGAGCTCCCCCACGACGCCGGCGGTGGCTGGGGAGCCGTTCACCCAGGCCCGGTTCCTTCCTTCGGCCGCCACCTGCCGGCGCAGGATCAGCAGCCCGTCCGACAGGTCGAATCCCAGCTCCTCCAGACGCCGGCTGAGAGCCCCCATGCCCGAGATGTCGAACACGCCCTCGACCACCGCCCTCTCAGCTCCCGCCCGCACCACGTCCGACGACGCTCGCTCCCCGAGGAGGAGGGACAGCGCGCCCACGATGATCGACTTCCCCGCCCCGGTCTCGCCGGTAAGGACGGTGAGCGCGGGTCCCAGCTCCAGGGTCAGGTCGTCGATGACGGCGTAGTCACGGATGCGCAACTCGATCAGCATGAGGATGGAATCTGGGCCGGACCCCGGATGATCTCAATGGAGGGACGGGTCAGTAGTCGGGCTTCTCCCCGATCCGCAGTGCCCAGTTGAGCTTGCGCCGGAGCGTGGTGAAGAAGCTCTGGCCCTCCAACCGCACCAGGGGGATGCGGGTGCTCCCCTGCGAGACCACCACGGACTCACCCGAGGCCAGATGCTTCCCCACCTGTCCGTCCACGGTCAGAACCAGCTCCTCGGTGAGCTCGAGGGCGCGCACCGTCACCGGACGGTGGGCGGACAGGACCAGCGAGCGGAAGGCGAGGGAGTGCGGGCAGATCGGAGTTACCAGCATGCACTCCAGCGCAGGTGAGACGATGGGTCCCCCGGCCGAGAGCGAATAGGCGGTGGAGCCGGTAGGCGTGGCGATGATCACTCCGTCACCGCTGAAGCGCCCCACCTCCTCCTGCTCCTCGCCCAACCCGGCGCTCACGTCCAGGCGGGTCACCCGCGCGAGACCACCTTTGTGCACCACGATGTCGTTCAGGGCGGTGAAGCGCTCGCCCGGCTCTCCGTCCGGCCCCAGGACCGTCGCCTCCAGGGTGGAGCGCCAGTCCAGCTCGTGGCGGCCCGCGAGAACCGACTCCAGCCCCCGCTCCAGCTCTCCTTCCGCCAGAGACGTGAGGAACCCGAGTCGGCCGAGATTCACGCCCAACACCGGGGTCTCCCGGCTCGCCACGATCCACGCACCCCGGAGGAAGGTCCCGTCGCCGCCTAGCGTGAGCAGCAGGTCCACCGGCGCCTGGTCGAGTGGGAGACCCGAGCCGGCGGGCGCCAGGGGTAGGGTGGCGGGATCGAAGTGGAGCTCCAGATCGTGCGTCGCCGCGAAGGAGGCGAGCCGGGTCAGGATGGCCGGGAGCCCCGGGTACTCCGCCTTCCCGACGACACCGACGCTTCGGATCCGCGTCGAGTCCCAAGAGGCACCTTCGTCCGCGCCGGTCATGTCGCCTCTCGGAAGAGAGCGGCGGATCCCGAGCCGGCGTCCGCCAGCGAGCGAATCCCGGTGGCAATCCCCTCCTCGTCCAGTCCCATCTCCCGAAGGAGCACCCGGCGGGGCCCGTGTTCGACGAATCGGTCCGGAATGCCCATGGCGCTCATGCGCACAGGCCGGTCCAGGCTCAGCGCGTCGACTTCACGAGCCAGGAAAGCGCCGAACCCATTGGCCACCGTCCCCTCCTCCACCGTGAGGATGCGGTCGTGGGAAGTGAGGATCTTTTCGAGCATGGCCGCATCGTACGGCTTGAGGAAGCGGCAGTTCACCACGGTGGCGTCGATCCCCTCCGACGCCACGTCCCGGGCGGCCTGCAGAGCGGGGAGAACCATGGTGCCCACGGCCAGGACGGCCACACCCTCGCCCCGCCGCAGGATCTCCCACGATCCGTACTCCACCTCGGGAATCTCGGAGATGGGCGGAACCGCCTCGGGAACGGAGTCTCTCGGGTAGCGGACGCTGGTGGGTCCCCCGTCGTGGCGCAGGGCGGTACGAATCAGAGCCAGCATCTCGGACCCGTCTTTCGGTGCCGTCACGGTCATGTTGGGAACCGAGAGCATGTAGGCCATGTCCAGAGTTCCGTGATGGGTTGGCCCATCCTCTCCCGCCACCCCGGCGCGGTCCATGCAGAACACCACCGGAAGGTCCTGAAGCGCCACGTCATGAACGATGGAGTCGAATGCGCGCTGAAGGAAGGTGGAGTAGACCGCCACCACCGGCCGGATCCCCTGCGTAGCCATCCCCGCCGCGAAGGTGACTCCGTGGCCTTCGGCGATCCCCACGTCGAAGAACCGGTCCGGGAACTCGCGCCCGAAATCTCCCGCGCTGGTCCCGTCCGGCATGGCCGCCGTGATGCAAACCACCCGCGGATCTTCCGCTCCCAGCTCCGCGATTCCCTTGCCGAACGCCACCTGGTAGCGGGGCAGACCGGCACTCTTCTTCGTGCCTCTGCCCGTGATCTTGTCGAAGGGCGAGGCCCCGTGCCATTTGACGGGATTCTCCTCGGCCAGAGGGTAGCCCTTGCCCTTCTGCGTAATCACGTGGACCAGGATGGGCCCGTGCATCTGCCTCACGGCCTCCATGGTGTCGACCAGCACGTCGAGATCGTGGCCGTCCACCGGCCCCACGTAACGGAACCCCAGCTCCTCGAAGATCATTCCCGGAACGAACAGGTTCTTGACGCTCTCCTCGAATCGACCCGCCAGAGCCTCGACGACTCCCCGGACGCTGGTCGGCGCGCGATGTAGCAGGTCCTTCACCTCGTCCCGCACCCGGTTGTACAGGGGGTTGGTGATGATACCGGTGAGGTACTTGTTCATCGCGCCGACGTTGGGTGCGATGGACATGTCGTTGTCGTTGAGGATGACGATCAGGTTACGGTCCGTGTGGCCCGCGTTGTTGAGAGCCTCGTAGGCCAGGCCGCACGTCATGGCTCCATCGCCGATGATGCCCACCACGTGGTAGTCGTCCTCCATCACGTCCCGGGCCGCGGCGATACCCAGCGCGGCGGATACGGAGGTGGCCGCGTGGCCGGCTCCGAAGGTGTCGTACTCCGACTCTTCCCGCCTCAGGAACGGAGCCAGGCCGTCCTTCTGCCGGATGGAGGAGAACCGATCGTTTCGGCCGGTGAGGATCTTGTGGATGTACGCCTGGTGACCGGTGTCCCAGACCAACCTGTCCCGCGGCGTGTCGAAAACGTAATGCAGCGCCACGGTCAGCTCGGCCACGCCCAGGCTCGCCGCGAAATGCCCGCCGATCTTGGACACGACGTCGATGTGCCGCTCTCGAACGTCGTCCACGAGCTGGTGCAGCTCTTTGCGCGACAGCCCACGCACGTCACGGGGCAGTTTCACTCGATCTAGAAGCGACACGTCTCTCGTCTCCCGGTTCCTAATCGGCGGATCATACGAGCCAGAGCCTTCAATAATCGTGCATCGTTCCTGCCGCCTCAAGGCTGCCTGCGTCCCCCCGTGTAGTGTTGATTCAGAAATGTCCCACTTCGTTGAAGCAGAAGTGTCGCACTCCGGAGTTTGTTCGCTCGTGCTAGGGAGAACAGCTCTGACGGGGTGGGGAGATGCTGACGTTGAGTATGAAGGAGCGGGATCGGTTGGTGGTGGTGCGACAGGTGGTGGAGAAGGAGTTGACGGTGACCCGAGGGGCCGAGGTGTTGGGCCTGAGCCGGCGTCAGCTGCATCGCATCCTTCGGCGCTACGGGGAAGAGGGAGACGGCGGGCTGGTCCACCGAGCTCGGGGGCAGCGGCCGAACAACGCGAAGGCCGAGGCCCTCAAGAGCAGGGTGTTGGAGCGAGCCCGCGAGGAGGTCTACGAGGACTTCGGGCCCACCCTGTTGGCGGAGCACCTGGGCCGTGATCCACAGATCGGCGAGATTAACCCTCACACGCTCCGGCGCTGGATGATCGACGCTGGGCTGTGGACCCGGAAGCGGAAGCGTCTCCGGCATCGGCGTCGTCGAACCCGGCGTTCCGCCTTCGGCGAGCTCATCCAGATGGATACCTCCATCCACGACTGGCTCGAGAACCGGAGCTCGGAGGAGATCGTCCTGGTGGCCATGGTCGATGATGCCACCAGCCGGCTCCTGGCCCGCTTCTTCCCCCGCGACACCGGTGCCGCCAACCGGCAGCTCATCATCGACTACCTGGAGCGCTTCGGGCGCATGGGCGCTCTGTACACCGACCGGGCCAGTCACTTCACCGGACACTTCCACGCTTCCTCGCGCAGGGCCAAGGATCTGCAGGAAGCGCTGACCCTCATCCAACGGGCCCTCGAGGTGCTGGACATCGCTCTCATCCGCGCTCTGTCGCCTCAGGCCAAGGGACGGGTCGAGCGGGCTTTCGGAACCCTGCAAGACCGCCTCCTTAAGGAACTCCGGGTCGCCCAGGTCTGCTCGTTGGACGGGGCCAACCGCTTCCTCGACGAGCAGTTCATCCCCTTCTGGAATCGCCGCTTCACCGTCGACCCCGCCGACCCCGTCGACGCCCACCGGCCCTTGCCCAAGGGGGTCGATCTCCAGCGCTTGTTTGCCGACGAGGATCGGCGTGTCATCGGCCAGGACTTCACCTTCCGCTACAACAACCGCTACTACCAGATCGAGCGGCACCAGGCCGATGCTCGCATGCCCAAGACCAAGATCACCATCGAGCGCCGTCTTGACGGCTCGGTTCGCTACCGCTGGCGCGAGCGCTACCTGACGCCCTCCCACCTGGGCCGCACCAAGCCGCCGCCGCTGCCTAAGCCGA
>JBDHKE010000144.1:0-8938 GCA_039586555.1 Gemmatimonadota bacterium
AAGCGCGCAATGCAACCGAGAAGCGCAATGCAACCGACTTCGCTCTGACGGCGTCTCAGATGAATGGAACCTGTTGATCCCACGTCGGGATTCGCGTCGGGATGAAACCCCCCGCGCGAAGATCCGTAGGTTTCTGATGGTGGCGGACACGACGGAGAGACCGGACCTGGGGAGGTAAGGGAGACATGGGGACACCTGATCACGACATCCGGCCTAGCACCAAGGGCACCATGTTGCGAATCAAGGAAGCCAGCCAGAATGACGAGCAGGCGGTCCTGCTTCTCGAAGGTTCGTTGGTGGGGAAGTGGACGGAGCTCGTGCGCGAGGAGTGCAGGAGACTCCTGGACGCGGGTCATGCAGTGCGCCTGGACCTCGGTGGGGTTTCGCTTCTCGACGACCGGGCTCTCCAGCTTCTCTGCGCGCTGCTCTGCCTCGGAAAGGGCAGCGTCACGGTGTCACTGGTCAAAGCATCCACACCCGTCCTGCTCAGTCTGACGGAGGTGATGGCCTGAGGGGCCTGCTTCTCTCCTAGAATCCTCTTCTCAGTCTGACGCTGCCCGTGACTGTGGACAGCGTGAGCCTAGGCCCACCATTTCCAATGGTTCCGCGCATCTGACCCGGCGAAGTCTGGGTGAGCGGGAAGTCGGAGGTGATGGCGCCGGTCACGACGCTGGCCCGCACCTCGGCATTGGATCCCGAAGGAATCTCGACGTCCACGCCTCCCGTCACGGTGGAAAACGTCAGGTCGCGGCCCCAGTCCGGGCTCCCGATCTCCGCCACCACCGATCCGGTAATGGAAGTCGCTTCCGCGACGCCGCTGGTCGTGACGCGGGCATCACCCGTTATGGTGCTGATGAGCGCATCGCTCTGAAGGTCCGTCCCGAGAACGTCCCCGGTGATCGTGCGCCCCACGAACTCGACGCCGGCGGGAACGGTCACGGTAAACGTCACCTCCACGTTGTTCCCGTGATTGCTCAGGTTTCCCTCCAATCCCGGCAGGCACTGGTTCGGCGGTTGCCCGGGGACGTCGGGATACATGGCACAAATGGTCACGCCGTCGGCGTGGCTCACGACCTCGATTCTGACCGTGGCAGGAGGATCATCCCGCCCTTCCTTTGTGGCGGTGACGCGGGCCACCCCTCCCAGCGCCCTGGAAGCCAGCACGGACCCGATGATGCCCTTGATTTCGAGCCGGTCACCCGGCGCGATCTGTCCGCTCCACTCGAAGCTGTCCGAGGCCGGTCCGATGGGATCGTTGTCGCAAGCGAGAATGCCGACCGCGACGACCACCGCTGCGAGGGCTCGTCTGGAGATCATGGTATCCCTCCTCCTGTCGATTCTTCCATCTTGTGCCTGGGCGCATCAGGACGGAAGGTCTAATATCTAGCCGGGTGGAAACGGCGCCAGGGTAGGACCAGCAGGAGGATCTCCAGAATGACCCGAAGATCGGACCTCCACGAGTTCTTCCATCGGAAAGAGGATCCGGGAGACCGACTGGCCGAGCGCGTCTCCAAGATTCGGACGCAGCTGGCCCGGATAGACCCTGAGCTGCTGGCCGCCCGCAGCGGAGCCACCTATGACGAGGGGGGAGATGGGGGCGGTAAGCTGCGCCTCCGCGTCTGGGACCGGGAAGTGATACTGGGGGTCCCGAGCTTCGAGGCACGTGACGCAGAGACGGGAGAGGGGCTGGACACGTTCACCCTGGCTTTGGTGGCGTACTATCTTCAGACCGCCGACGGAACGCCTGAGGCCGGCAGGTGCATTGCCTTCACCGAGCTGCCGGACGGCAAGATGTACACGCAGGCCTTCCAGAGCTACACCGGGCACGAGCTGGCCAAGGCCTTCGGCAACAACGTGGAGTCGTTCGGCAAGGCTGCGGCATCAATTGGAGGCCGGCCCGTGATCTTCGGGGACCGAGCCTTTTCCTTCCGTGCCCTCCCCCTGGTCCAGTTGACGGTTACCTGCTGGATGGGCGACGAGGACTTTCCACCTTCGTACCGGATTCTGTTCGATTCGGCCGTAAGCCACCATCTGCCCACCGACGCCTGCGCCATCCTGGGCTCCACGCTCACTCGCCGATTGATCAGAGCCCGCGAGGGGCAGTCAGACCGACACTGGCCTCAGTCGATTCCACGAAGGCATTGAGGAAGAGGCTCGCCGGCCGCGAACTCCGCACACTCCAGGGGGTCGCAGCAGGTCCTGCACACCCGCTTGAAGCCTTGGAAGCCCAGGAACTGGACGTGGGGTGAGAGATGCCCCTCGCGCTCGGGCTCCTCCCGCAGGAGATCGGTGCTGAGGTACTTCTTGTTGGAGTCGGCGAGGAGGGTCACCACGACCGCGTCCGGGCCAAGCTCGTTCTGAACCTTCAAAGCACCAAGGATGTTGGCACCCGAGGAGATTCCCACCCCCAGCCCGAGCTCGCACGCGAGCTTCTGGGCCATGAGAATGGCATCGCCATCATCGACGTCGATCACGTCATCCAGGAAGTCGAGGTCCACGATGGGTGGGATGAACTCGTCGGAGATGCCCTGGATCCGGTGCTTCCCCACCTGATGTCCGGTGGACAGTGTGGGGGAGTTCGAGGGTTCCAGCGGGTGAACCGTGATCGCCGGATTCATCCTTCGCAGGTAGCGACCGGTCCCCATTACGGTTCCGCCGGTCCCCACACCGGCGACGAAGGCATCCGGCACCAGATTCCGGAAGCGGAGCTGCCACCAGATCTCCGGCCCGGTGGTTTCGTAGTGAGCCTGGGAGTTGTCCTGGTTCGCGAACTGGCGAGGAAGGAAGGCCCCGTCGGTCCGTTCCGCCAGTTCCTCCGCGAGCTCGATGCTCCTCAAGAAACCACCCTGCTCCCGACTCACCAGGTTCACGGACGCCCCAAGGGACCGGATCAGGTTGATCCGCTCGGCGCTCATCCAGTTCGGCATGAAGATGGTCACGGGGTGGCCGAGGGCCTTCCCGATGGCGGCGAAGGCAATGCCGGTGTTCCCACTGGTGGCTTCGACGATGAGGGCGCCGGGCTTCAGGGTCCCTCGAGCATAGGCGAGCTTCAGGATGTGGAGCGCCATCCGGTCCTTGACGCTCTCGGTCATGTTCAGGTTCTCGGCCTTGGCGTAGACCGTCCTCTCCTCGCCCTGGAGCGTGAGGTCGATGGCGAGGAGGGGCGTGTTCCCCACCAGGCTCCTCAGGCCGGTCAGGCGCTGTTCATACTCGGGATGGATCAGGCCTCGCGACAGGGGCTGAGCCTGATCTGGGACCTCCACTCCGTGAGTCTTCGCCACGTTTGCGCCTCACTACGCCAGTCGTCTGCGCCTGACTGCGCCAGTCGCCACGCGTCTGTCATCAGCCCGGGTTCTGAATCAAGCTGTCTCGCCGCGGTGCGAGGAGCAAGTGCAGGCGCCAGCCGAGGCTGCACGAAGAAAGCCCAGCCCGGCGGGAGGAGAGGCGGTGTCTCTCGCACCGAACACGAGGACGTTGCACGGACCCCGTGGAGGCCAGAACTTGAAGATGCTGAACTGGCTCATGGAGGTTGTCATGGCCGCCGCCACCGAAACCGCACGCCATCCGACGACACGACCCAAGCCCTCTCGAACCCGGTTCCGCGACAAGATCCAGCAGTTGCTCGACCTCGCCGACGTGCGCATTGACGGGGGACGGTCCTGGGACCTTCAGGTCCACAACGAGGACCTCTTCGCGCGGGTGCTGGCCGAGGGAGTCCTGGGACTCGGGGAGTCGTACATGGATGGGTGGTGGGATTGTGAACGCCTAGACGAATTCTTCCACCGGGTGCTCGGGGCGGACCTGGAGCGGAAGATCCGTCCTCTCTCGGACGTGTGGTGGGTAGCCAAAGGCAAGTTCGTCAATCTTCAGAGGCCGTCTAGAGCCCTCCAGATCGGCGAGAGGCACTATGACCTGGGAAACGATCTCTTCGAGGGCATGCTCGATTCCCGACTCCTCTACAGCTGCGGGTATTGGAAGAACGCCTCCACGCTGGAGGAGGCTCAGGAGGCGAAGCTGGAGCTGGTCTGTGGGAAGATTGGCCTGAAGCCCGGGATGAGGGTTCTGGACATCGGCTGCGGTTGGGGAGGAACCGCGAAATACGCAGCGGAGCGCTGCGGTGCGGAGGTGGTGGCGATCACTGTGTCCGGGGAACAGGCCGCATTTGCCCGGGAGCTGTGCTCTGGGCTTCCGGTTGACGTCCGCCTCCAGGATTACAGGAACCTGGACGAGACCTTCGATGCGGTGCTCTCCCTGGGGATGTTCGAGCACGTAGGGTACAAGAACTACAGGACCTACATGGAGGTGGTCCGAGAATCTCTGAGGGACGGCGGTCTCTTCCTTCTCCACACGATTGGTGGAAACCGGTCGGTCAAGCGGGCCAATGCATGGACAGAGCGCTACATCTTCCCCAACTCCATGCTTCCGTCAGCGAAGCAGGTCACGGCCGCCCTGGAGGGGCACTTCGTCATGGAGGACTGGCACAACTTCGGCGCGGACTACGACAGGACGCTCATGTGCTGGTACCGGAACTTCGTCCGGAGCTGGGACACCTTGAGGGATCGGTACGGGGAGCGGTTTCGTCGCATGTGGACGTTCTACCTCCTGTCCAGCGCCGGGTCCTTCCGCTCGAGGAAGAACCAGGTTTGGCAGATCGTCCTGTCGCCCAAGGGAGTGCCCGGAGGATACGCGTCCGTGCGGTGATCCCCGGGTAGTTGACCGGGTCTTGGCATGGGCGGGCCGAGTCCGCGGCACGGGGGTGCCGCCTGCCACTGTCCCTCCAAAGGGTCCGATCAGGCAGACCAGGCGGCGTATTGCGCCCGAACCGGAGGCCGAGAGAACCACAGGAGGAGGAACACCGGGAAAGCAAGCACCACGATCAACGCCACAATCACCCCCATGGCGGCGAGCCCTTCCCAGCCGCTCTGCGCGAATTCCGAGATCCTCGGGAAGAATCTCCCCAACCACCGGATGGCGACCGTGCTCTCCACCGCCACCCACAGGATCGCGAGCCAGGACCACCACTGGCACATCCGGATGCCCGACCGGCGCCGTCGGAGGAGCGAGATCGACCCGGCGACCAGCAGGGTCGCCAGCAGCATCCCGATCACGCTGGAAGGTATAACCCACGACATGGGAGGCATCGCTTCCGTGATGAGCTCGGCGAGCCGCGGCGAGAAGATCCGGCTCCAATCCTCCTCGGACCAGACCAGGGGAGTGATCAGATCCTCCAGCTTGTCGATGAAGAGGATAACCCCAACGGTAATGCCGATCGTGCCCACTACTGTGGGCCATCGCTCAGCCGGGTACCGATCATTCGGGTGGACGGGGGATCCCACTTCCGGTGGGATGTCCTGGGCGTGGGACATGCGAGCCTCCCTCCTCGAGCAGGGCCGGTGGCGAGCCGTCCTCCGCGCGACGGTCGGCGACCAGGTCCTCGGCGGTGTGAGGCCGAGGTATTCGGGGCTCCTGCACCGACCGGCGCCTCTCCCAAGATAGTCTTGACCCGGCTCCCGAGCCCACTCCATGGTTGCCAGGAAGACTCGGAGGCGCTGAACTTCGAGAAGGGTCGGAGGAGCGGGATCACGGGAACATATTGCTCACGAGGAAGGAAGATGTCTCATCTGAGTCGAGTGCTCCAGGCAGGACTGACCATCCTGGTGGTTTGCTGTGTTCCCCCTGAGACGGGGAGCATGTCGGAGCAGGAAGTCGCCGAAGCGCTGGCCGAGATGCAGAGCTCGAGCGAGCGGTTCACCGAGGCGGAGCTGGCAGGGGATCTTTCGGCGGTCCTCAGGTTCTATTCGGAGGACATCCTGATACTGGATCAGGATGGCAACGACATCGACGGTCGAGCGGCTCTCGAAGCCGTGATCGGCGAGTTCCTCGCTGCCAATTCCCTGACCGAGTTCCAAGTCGAGGCAATCGAGCGGGAAGTCTACGGAGACACGGCGTTCGAGCTCGGCCGGTACCGGGAGACCATCCAGCCCCGGGAGGGCGAGGTTCAGCACCTGCGGGGGAACTACATGGCGGTCAGGGTCCGGCAACCGGACGGCATGTGGCTGTGGCACCGGTTGGTGACGAATCACCGGATCATCTCGGAGCACGAGCCCATCGAGGGCTGAGCCGCTGAAGCGTTTTCAGTTGACGCTAGTATCATCCCGCCTCGTTGATGGAAGTGGACACCGCCCCGGGTGAGAGCTCGGGGCCTCCTGACCCTGGACACCGATGAGTGATCGGCAGCGACTGATCTGGTTTCTCGCACCCCCGGCCCTGGGGTTCATCGTGGGGCTGGTGGCCGAGCCACTAACCGGGCAGATCGTGCCTGGAGGACGGATCCGGAACGCTTCCGAGCGTCGAGCCGAGTACTACGCATACGTTCTCGAAAAGGTGGATACGCTGATGTCTGCGTGGCGACAAGCCTGGCGTACGGGCGACGAGCTGCAGCTCGCGGAGGCGTACGCCGAAGACGCGCTCCTTCTCTTGCCGGGGGGGACGCCGGTGAGCGGGAGAGACCAGGTACGAGAAGTGCTCGCTGGAGTCATTCCCGGTGCCGGTGAGATTCGCACGTCCCGGGTCGACTTCGACGCGAGCGAGCGTCTCGCCTATCAGTTCGGGGACTTCCGGTTCGTCGACCGATCATCCGGAGGTCCACTGCCGCAGGAGGTCGCGGGACGGCACTTGACCCTCTTCACGCATGAATCGGAAGCCTGGCGGG
Organism: Gemmatimonadota bacterium; assembly: GCA_039586555.1. Taxonomy (GTDB): domain Bacteria; phylum Gemmatimonadota; class Gemmatimonadetes; order Longimicrobiales; family Gaopeijiaceae; genus JBDHKE01. The sequence goes on from JBDHKE010000144.1 coordinate 6,713, forward strand.
TGCGCGCTCAGTTCTTTCTGCCGGTGGGTCTGGATCTACCTCCTTCCTGGGTCCCCCGGAGTCGTCTTCAACCGAGTCCGGTGACGCCAGAGACGCTCCAAGGCGACCGTTACCAGGCCTTTCTGTTGGACGCGTTCACCCGTGTGAACTCCACGCTCGCGCTCTGGCGGTCGAGCTGGCGCGGCGACGACGTGAACGGGGCGGCAGCAGGATTCACCGCGGGGGCAATGCTCATCCTGCCGGGTGAAGAGCCACTGATCGGGCGCGAGCGGATCCGCTCGCGTCTGGAGACCCTCCTGCCGGACGCCGGAGCTCTCCAGACTTCGATCCTGGACTTCGCGGCGAGTGGGGATATGGCCTATGTGTCCGGCCGCTACTTTTGCGAGTGCGGCTCGGATGCCGAGGCGGGACTGATCGGCGATTACGTTGCTGTGCTCCTGACCGAGGGCGGGGATTCACGCATCCGGGCTCTGGTGCTGCTGGCGAACCCCTCCGGGTGAACGGCTGACGCCCGGGACCCGGGTCGCCACGGTTGGCGGCCGTGGCCGGGGGCGACGGTCTACCCACGCCCTGGCTTCATCGCCGTCATCATGACCGCCTTGACGCCGTAGGCTTCGGCAGCATTCTGCGTGGACACCTTGCGAAACCGAAAGTTCGGCACCACCGCGGAGCGGACCCGCTCGAAACCGGACCCTTCCAGGAGTCCGAACATCTCTCCTTCCAGGAGAGCCCCTCCAATTCAGCTGGCCCACAGCTTCGGGTCGTTGACGATGGACTGCGAGAGCTGTTTGGCGCTGACGATGTCCGTGATGGAGATCCGCCCGCCGGGCTTCAGCACTCGGAACATCTCTTCCACCACTTGTCGCTTGCGAAACGAGAGGTTGATGACCCCGTTCGAGATCACGACATCCACCGTTTCGTTCGGGAGCGGGATTTCCTCGATTCTGGCCTTGTGGCACTCGATGGCTGTCCCGGTCGCGGCGGCGTGAGCCTGAGCCTTGAGGCACATCGACGGGTTGAGATCCACTCCGATCACCTTTCCCGTCGGACCGACATGCCACGAGGCGACGATCGCATCGAGTCCGGCGCCACTGCCCAGGTCGAGCACGGTCTCACCCGGCTGAAGGTCGCTTCGCTGGTGAGGGTTTCCCACACCGGCGAAGGAAGCCACAGCGCCCGGCGGAGCCCGGTTGAGCCACTCGGCGTCGTAGCCGAAGAGCTCCGCCGCCTCACGGCCGTGGAAGAAGTGGAACTCGGCGTCGGGATTGTCGGCTACCTCCTCATACATGCGGATGATCTCATCCTTCAGCACGCCCTCCAGAGATGCCTGGGCGTCGACGGCGTCGGTCATGGATTTCACTCCCAAATGGATCAACTGAGCGCCCGGCACCGCCGCCGCAGCCCCGTGCCGTGGTCGACGGTCCCGGAATCGTCTCGAAGGACCTAACGGCGCGCGTACAGCGTCCGAAGTCCTGCGAGGTCGGTGGGCCGCAGATCGCGCTTCTCGCCACCCAGGTAGAACGGGTTCATCACGGCTTCGGGGTTGAAGACCTTCCCGTTCGGTTGGACCCGGAACGGCTGCCGGTTGATCGGTCCGCCGAAGTGCCCCAGGCCCAGAGCGTGACCGTTCTCGTGCGTCATGATGGTTTCGATGTCGATAGGTGCGAACGGGTCGAGATAGACCGCGCCGCTGACGGCCCACGCAAAATCGGGGTTGTAGAACTGCTCCACGTATGCCTGGTCCGGGTAGCCATCCCCGTTCCCGTCCGGAAGGAACAAGGATAGGGTGATGCCCAGGATGTTCGGATCCCCCCAACAGGCGGTGAAGTACTCGGGGTCAATCCAGCCGCCCATGACCACGTCGGCCTCGGGATGGATCAGGCCGGCGACCAGATCGAGGTTGGGGGAGGTCAGATCGAAGAGCATCAGGCAGACACCCGCGATGATGGTGCCGTCCAGAACATCAAAGTTGGCGCCACTGTCGGCGATGCGCGAGGCCTCGATGGACGTGTTGCGAACCTCGTTCCAGCGCTCGTACGAGCTCACCAGTGCGGCGTCGGCGTCGGCGGACGGGACATCCGTGGTGTAGTCCGACTCGTCCAGCACGTACGTGAGGTTGTCGTAGGCCCAGCGGGAGCCGGTGCGAAGGGCGCCGAACGGGTCCACGCCCCGCCCAAGCCTGAACATCCACGGGTAGTCCAGACGGAGATCGCTTCCGGCGGCCTC
>JBDHKE010000333.1:0-3157 GCA_039586555.1 Gemmatimonadota bacterium
GAGGCGAGTCGCCGATCACCCCGGCGCGGGGCTACAGGTGGAAGGAGACTCCCCGCCTCAACGACGGCGTGGTCAAGGCCGCCCGGAAGGAGCCGTACCAGAAGATCTGCTCTCGCCTGGACCGCGGCTATGAGCGTGTGCTCGCGACGATAGACTCACTCAGTGACAGGGAGCTTCTGAAATCAGGAGTCTTCGAGTGGGCGGGGAGGTACCCGATCTCTCGCTGGATCTCCATCAACACGGCCAGACAGTACACAACCGCGCGCAGCCACATTCGCCGTGCGCTGAGGGAGCGAGATCAGTAGGCGTGACCAGGTAGAAGAGGGAACATGACTGGAGACAGAAACCAGCGGGAGACTCATCTTCGCATAGAGCGAGGGTTCCATGCGCCGGTGGAGGACCTGTACCGCGTGTGGACCACCCCCGAGGATCTCGTGAAGTGGGCCTGGGGCAGCCTCGGAAAGGATGTCACCGCTGAGGTGGATCTCCGCCCGGGTGGGCACTACCGGATCGAGACATCCCGGCCCGATGGGAGTCGATGGTCGTTCTCGGGGAAATATCTGGAGGTCGTTCCACGCAAGAGGCTCGTCACCACGGTGACCTGGCACCCACCGATGAAATACGAATCACCCGGGGAGAAGGTCACGGTGGAGTTTCATCCCCTCGGTCGGCAAACGACCGTTGTCTTCACGCATGAGGGGGTGCCGGACGCCGACGCCCGGAAGGAACACATTCGTGGATGGCAAAACACTTTCGACCACGTCGAGAGGCTCCTGGAGGCGGCTGAGCCCACTTGACAATTCTGTTGCCTCGTCCCGGCGCGGTCTCCTGTTCTACATCTCCGAGATACGCTGGCTTTCGGAATCCGAGGTCGAGGTCGAGGGAGGATATTACGAGGCCGGGCTGAGCGCTTCGGGCAACACCTATCACCTCTCCCGGAACAGGGGCAGTTGGATTGTCGAGGAAGCATGACGGCGCTGGATCGCCGGGTCGCTGCTGGACGGAAGTCTCCAGCGGCTCGCCGGGTGACGATACGGAGTTGACTCCCGGACGGATCACATGCCAGACGCGGAACTCCTCGCCAGGGCGGAAAGGCTCTTCCGCCGGCAGCACGACCGGGGGATGTTCCCGGGCGGCCAGCTGGTCGTGCGCGGTGGGGGCGAAGAGCTGTTGAATGTCCCGGTCGGGATCGCGCGGGGGCTGCGCAGCTTCGAGGGCGAGCGGGTTCCGGTCACGGAAGCCACACCGTTCCAGGTCCTCTCGGCGTCGAAACCCGTCGTGGCCTTCTCGATTGCGGTTCTCGAGGATCGTGGCCTTCTCGATGTGGACCGCGCCGTTGCACGCTATGTTCCGTCCTTCGGGCGCGAGGGGAAAGCTGAGATCACCGTTCTGGATGTCCTGACGCATCGAAGCGGTGTCCTGGTGCCCCGCCTCTGGAACTCCCCGGAGACCTGGGTGGATTGGGGCCGTGTCCAGGAGGAAATCTGGAAAACACCGCCCCGCTATCCCAGCGGCACGCTGGCCTATCATCCTCTGGAGTTCGGATGGATCCTCGGGGAGGTCGTGCACCGGGTGACGGGGCAGCCCCTCGATCAGTTCCTGAACGAGCTGCTCCCCGAGCCGTTGAAACCGCTCCGGCTGCGCACTGATCCCGACGCCACAACTCTCGTCGCGCGTACCTACTGGATGGGACCGAAGCAATTCCGGATTGCCGGTGTCGATGTGGCCGGCCGTTTCGAAGAGATCTACAACGCACCGTCGACCCTGACGGGCCTCGTTCCGGGCGCTTCCATGACAACGACGGCCTCGACCCTGGCCAAGTTCTACGAAATGATCCTTGCGGGAGGCGTGACGCCGGACGGCACTCGCCTCCTCAGGGTGGAGACGCTGGAGCGCTACCTCACGAGACACGTTGCCGGGTTCGATAGAGCCATGCGCTCCTTCATGGTTCTCGGGAGGGGGTTCCTTCTCGGGTGGCTGGGCCCTCATCCCTATGGATGGACGAACACGCGCGACTGTGTCGGCCATGGCGGTGGCTTCTGTGTCGTCGCGTTCGGCGATCGTCGCACGGGAGCGGCGATCGCTATCGTCACCAACGGGAACAGGGGCATGGGGGACGTCGTCCGACGGTTCGCTCCCCTCAGCAGTGCGATCCGGAAGGCGTTTCAGTCAGTGAATTCCTGAGGATACCGACGGACGAGGAGCGAGCCATTCTCGGGGATCACGTGGCCTATCTGACGGACCTCGCAGATCGAGGCGATGTTTTTCTGGCTGGGCGGACGCAGAACAACGATTCTTCATCGTTCGGCATCGTCATTTTCCGGGCCAGCTCGCGGATCGATGCCGAGGAGATCATGAAGAACGATCCCGCCGTTGCGGGAGGGCTGATGCGTGCGGAGCTGTACCCTTACCAGATCGCGATCCTGGGAACGTCCGGTGGCTGGGCGGGCTAGCTGCTTCGCAGGCGACGGGGCGGTTTGACGGTTCCCGTTGGCCATGATTGAGAATGGACTTCCATGAATGCCAGGGTCCGCAGTTCAGTGACCGCGTATGCCATGGCGATGATTGTTGGCTACAGCGGTTTTGCCCTGGCCGGCTACTTCATTCCGGTGCGCCAGGGACCACCCCTTCCAGACGCGGCGGCATCGGCAGCGCTGTCGCACGCCTTTGGTGAGGAGGTTCCGGCAGAAAGCGCCTGGCATGCCTCCCGGGGCACCATCTTCCGAGGTTGGCTGGTACGTCGAGCCTACGTGCGGGGTCATCTCAAAACAGCTGATGGTGTTGTTTTTTCGGAGCAGGTCCTCAAGGTCGGGTGGCCCTTCACGACGGTGCGTGGCTTCATCCGGACCGTGGGTGGGGAAGTGAGACCGGCAGGCGCACTCCTCGTTCGTGGGCAGGCCGGCTCGGGACCGGTCAGGTTTCTTCCGGTTCAAGCCGTCTGGCCCGGCTTAGTCTTCAACAGTTTGTGGATTGCCGTGGTGTTCCTGGCAGCCGTGGCTATATGGAGGCGCTTGTTGAGTGTGCGCATGGCTGCCGGCCGCTGAGCACGCAGGACGCGACACCTTGAACGGGAGGTAGAGGGTATGTTCAGGCGGAAGCGGTTGGCTTGTTCCTTTTGCGGAAAGAGTGAGGTGGAAGTGGCAAAGATGGTTGCGGG
>JBDHKE010000334.1:0-2171 GCA_039586555.1 Gemmatimonadota bacterium
CGAGTTTCTCCTCGGGGAACCAGGCCCTGCGCTCTCCGTCCCCGATATCCCAGATTGTGATGACCCCGCTGGTTACCTCACGGCCGCCCGCTGGGCGGGTGCCCCCGACCACCAGGGATCCGTCAGGAAGGAAGCCCAGTACTCCGAACCAAGCCAGCTGCGGGCGGATCCTCCGCAGGAGCGCTTTGCTCCCCATGTCCCAGATGCATCCGTGATCGGTTTAGAACGTGCTGATTCATGGGAATCCCACATGGGGCCTACGCTTTCGCCAGATGGCCTGTCGTTGCATTCTGTACTTGGTCGAGCAGTCCTGGTCGGCTGAGGTGAGGGTCGAGAGCCTCGTGAAGGAGCCCGGCCTCGACCGCGTTGGCGAAGTACCGTCCATGGCGGGGCGGGGCAAGCAAGACCAGGAGAATCGGCATCACGTAGGCCCGAAAGACCCGCACCCAGCGCATGGCGGGAATCCGATGCGCCAGGTGTTGGAGTTTCTTTCTCACAGCCCCCAGCAGCCGTCGGCTCGCGAGCAGGGTGATCACGGAGGTGTACACGAAGACCTCGACCGCGGACCTCTTGCGACTCGGGATATCGTCGATCCCGTACCCCGACTTCCACTCCGCAAAGAGCAACTCGGCAAGCCACCTCGCCCGGTAGGTGGTGGCGACCTCTTCTGCGGAGAGTCGGGCCGAGGGAATGTTGGTGATGTAGGTATGGTACTGTCGGCTCCGGGTATCCCAGATGGCGACCAGGCGAAACCGGGTCCGTACCTGCGTCCTCTCTCCGGCATAGCTCCTTCGCTTGTAGGTGACCTCTACCTCGGCATCGAGGACCTTCCTTCGAAGACGGCCGAGAGTCTCCTGGAGCCCCGTTCCGATGATCCCTCCTCCTCGGTCTTCGGCTCCGTGCAGGCCGACGATCTTCGGGTTGGCATTGCATTTCAGGCGGCTGATGAAGTGGCCCCCATTCCTCCGAATGCGCTCGAAGAGCCCGAAAGCGTAGTACCCGAGGTCGATCAGCAAGAGCCGGTCCCGTATCCACGGACCGATGCGAATCGTCTTGCCGTCGTGCGCTCGCTCGCTGGTGATCTTCACGGTGCGGGGCCCCGCCGCCAGGACGCTCATCACCACGTGCAGCTTGCAGGCGGCCTTGGTGTGGTTGGTCCGGCTGCCCGGGAAGGCCCGTGCCAGCAGTTCGTGCAATCGAAGGACCGTCGCATCCGCGACCACGAGGTCGCGGAACCCCCCGAGGCTGCCGTGGAGCGTCGTCTGCACCTCGCCCACTTTGGCCATCACCTCCTGGGCCACGCGCTTGAGGAACCGGGCGAGGTCCGGCGTGAATCGGTCCCAGAAGGCCGAAGGCACCAGTCGTTGCCGGGCTACCGTTGCGTACAGCCGTCGCAACCCCGCGAAGGACCGTTCCTTCCCCGCACCAAAGCCCAGAACAAGCGTCCAGAACAGGGGAACAATGCGAACCTTCCGGGAGCGCTTCAGCGCCCCCGTCTCCCGGGCCAGGGCCTCCAGCCGCCGGGAAGAGATGAGACTGGTCAACTGCTGGCGGATTCCGATACACTGTGTCCGGGCCATGGGCTCGATCCTCCGCAATGGGTTTGCGTCCACTGCGCAGGATCAGGTCTTCATGGCCCTTTGTCCATCAGAAAGATAGCCAAGAACTTACGCCCTTAACCGAACACGGATGCCTCCCCCTGCCCTTGTCCTTCGTCTCGGGCTCTGCCGCCGAAGATGCATTCCCTTCAGGGCTGACCAGGGGAGGGACACGCAGGGTCAAGAATGCCCCGTGAAGATGGATATTCTGCCTCTCCAGCTAGTCTACTTGGTGGCGGAGGAGGAAGGGCGATGACACACGCGGTCCCCTCCGAAGCGGAAGTCCAAGGATGGCGAGGAGGATGAAGACCTCGACGGGTCCCGCGAGATGTCTGAATCGGTACCGCATGTCGCCTGTCTTTCCCGGGACCATCCGGGCCCTATCCTATGAGACACGAGATCCGAGAACCAGGGGGGAGGGGTCCCTGATATCCGGAGTCTCCCCCCCTCGGAGTCCCCAGATCCCCCCAGGCCGGCCCGGAGGCTTCCGAGGCCCAGAGGTCTCCCCTGACTCTTCACGCCAGCCAGGGGCCGGCTGAGCGCGCAGAGGGGGGAAAGGCTCCAGGCAGGGGG
>JBDHKE010000335.1:0-2163 GCA_039586555.1 Gemmatimonadota bacterium
ACCCGCCCCGCCGTCGATCCGGGGGTCTTCATGCGTGGCAGGGAGAGGGTGGCACCGAGATCCCGATAGAGCGCAGCCGAGTGCCTCAGGTGAAGCACCCGCATGAGCGCCAGGACCGTCTCCTTCGGGAACCTCCGGAGCGCTTCCTCGATACCCTGGACGTGTTCCGTGACCCCTACTGCGCTCATCTGACCGAGCACAGCGTCATCTCCAGGAGTCAAGACCCCTCTCTTCCGGGCCATCAGCTGCTTCACTCTCTCCCAGACCGGCGCGAAGACGATCTCCAGTTCGGGGCTCTGAGCCACGGCGAGAATGCGGTCCTCCGGAATGCCCGAACGCACGAGGTTCCTCACGACCTCGGCCTCGACTTGGGCGGGCGGCGTTGTCTCACGCCCCGAGCCTTCATGATCCCAGGCGACGAGGAAACACCTCTCCTCCGCGAAGAACGGGCGGAGGACGCCATCCGGCCTCTTGCAGAGAGCATCGCGGCTCGCGTCTCGGATGGGATACCACCTGATCTCGCGGACGCAGCCGCGTTCCTGCGCACGCTCGATCAGCCCCTCGATGAGACGTTGGAGGTCCGAGTCCGAGAGGAGCGCCACCAGATCGAACGGCGGCTCATCCACGATCATGCCAGGACACCCGTTGCCAGCAGATCCGCGAGGTTCCGTCGTTGCGTCCACTCCGCGAGTTCAGGGACCTCCGGGCCATGACGCACCAACGCATGCCCTTCCTGGTGCCGCCGGAATACGAGGGCCTGCCCCATTCGAACGTGCGCGAGGAAGATCGGCGAGTGCGTCGCACAGAGGATCTGGAGGTCGGACGTGGGGTCCGCGAGGGCTTCGAAGGCTGTCTGGATCGCCAGCGGATGCAGGCCGTTCTCCGGTTCCTCGATCAGCAGCAACCCCCTGTCCTCGGGACGAGCAGAGTAGGAGAGCAGCGTCAGAGCCATGAGGCGCAAGGTCCCGTCCGAGAGCAGCCAGGAGGGTACGGGGCGGGAATGCCTGCCCGAGAACGTCGCTTGCAGGATCAGGTGCTTGTCCTCTTCACGCTCGCGGACACTCACCTCCTCCAACCCGACGACTCCCGTCCGGAGATGACTGACCCACTCCCGGAACAGGACCGGGTCGCGCTCGCTCAAGTCACGGGCGACGTACGACAGGTTCGACCCGTCAAGTTCCATATGCGTCCCTCCTCCGGGAGCAGCAGAGAGGCGCATCTGGCGGGCATCCAAGGCGAGAGTCTGGACTCCGTCGCGCAGCAGATCACGCACCGCGATGGAGAGCGGAAACCGGTCTGGATCTTCGGGCAGGCTGCCCAGGGCTGCTCGGTCCACACCGAACCGGAAGACGTTGTTCCAGGAGGTCTTCTCGTCCTGGAAGTAGTCACGGCCCTCCGGGGTCTTCCTGACGATCCTCCGCCACCTCTTCGGAGTCCTCTCGTGGACGATCTCGTCATCCCATCCGGGGCCGAACAGACTGGGCTGGTCATCGACCACGCGGTCCGGCGGGAGCTTGTAGAGGAACTCCCGCAGCACGCGAAGACCCCCGTTTGTGGGGTCCTCCAGCCCGACCTCCAACTCGTAGCGGAGGACGGATCGCGGCTCCTCCGGTTGCTGGAGAACCACCTCGACCGCAAAGGAGATGTTGCTCTTCGGGTCGAAGCACAGGTCGAAGAAGCTCGGTGCACGGCTCTCCACGGCCTCTCGGACGCCATCGCGCAGCACGTCGGAGATGAACTGGAACACGTCCATGAACGTGGTCTTGCCGGTCGCGTTCTGGCCGACCAGGACGTGGAACTTGGAGAGGGCGACTCGGTTCCGTGCCAACATCCGGAAGTTGCTGGTCTCGATGAGGCGGATCATCTCGTCCTCCACCCAGGCCCGTCCGAAAGACCGGGCTCTCGCGCCATGGCCTGACCAGACGCACCCCAGGTCCAGGCCAGCAGTATACATGGCACAACCACTGGACCACCGGAGGAGAGCAACGGCGCGGGAGGGAGGGGCTGGCGGAGAGAGAGGGATTCGAACCCTCGGTACAGGCAATAACCCGTACAACGGACTAGCAATCCGCCGCCACGCCAGGCGGGCGCTGCCACATCCCACTTGCTTCTAAGGGCTTAGAGCCTTTGCCTCCTCCTCGAGGCGAGCTTGGCGTCCATCCT
>JBDHKE010000336.1:0-2162 GCA_039586555.1 Gemmatimonadota bacterium
ATCCATCTCCTCCGCCAGCTTCCGGATCCGGAGAATGACCTCCCGGTGCTCGTCCTGGGTGCCATGGGAGAGGTTCAGGCGAACGACATTCACGCCGGCCGAGAACAGCTCCTGCAGAATCTCCTCTCCACGGCTGGCCGGCCCGACGGTGGCCATGATCTTGGTTCTCCTGTCCACGGCGCCAAGTATAGCCATCCCGAGCAACCTTTTGCGTTCAAGGGCGTTCTTTAGAAAGGGGAGCTGCATCGAATCTTTCCGTCCCCGCAGCAAGGAGGAAGTCATGGGTCGTTTTGTCAAGATGCTGGTCGGCATCCTGGTCCTGGGAGGGCTGGGTTTTGGCGTCTTCCTCCTGGTTCCCCGCGATGCGGCCGGCAAGGCCAGCGCCTTCACCCTCGTGGAGGTGACGCGTGGCACCATAGTGGACAAGGCCCTGGCCACCGGGCAGATCGTTCCGGTTCAGGAAATACAGGTGAAATCACAGATCTCCGGCATCGTGAAGGTCGCCTACGTCCAGGTGGGGGACCCGGTGGAGCCGGGCGATCACCTGTTCCAGATCATCCCGGATCCCACGCCCCTGGAGGTGAACGAGGCCGAGAGGCGCCTCGATCTGGCCGAGGTGGCCTACAGACAGGCCGAGATCGAGCTGGAGCGCTCCCAGAAGCTCCTGGACAACGGGATCCTCGCCCGGGACAAGCACGACACCACCTGCGAAAACCACGACCAGGCCCTCATCCAGCTCGAGCTGGCCCGCGAACGCCTGGCCCTCCTCAAGGAGGGGCACGTCCAGCGGGAGTCCGGCGGCGTGGACTCGGTCATCCGGGCCCCGGCCGGGGGCACCGTGCTCGAGCGTCACGTGGATCGCGGCGATCCCGTCGTCCCGCTGACCACCTACCAGGAGGGCACCGCTCTCCTGACCCTGGCCGACATGAGCAAGCTGGTCTTCAAGGGGACGGTGGACGAGATCGACGTGGGGAAGCTGAGCGAGAGGATGCCGGTCCGCATCCAGATCGGGGCGCTACCGGAGGCCGAGATCACCGGTCGCCTGGTCCGCATCGCTCCCAAGGCCAAGGAGGAAGAGGGCTCCACCCTCTTCGACGTGGAGGTGGAAATCGAGGACTCAGGGGATGTCGTCCTGCGGGCCGGCTACTCGGCCAACGCCAACGTGATCATCCAGGAGAAGGCGGACATCCTGGTCCTCCCGGAGCGACTGGTGATCTTCGAGGACGAGCAGACGTTCGTGGAGCTTCCGCCCACCGAGGAGGACGGCGAGCCCGAGCGGCAGGAGGTCACCATCGGCCTCAGCGACGGGCTCAGCGTGGAAGTGGTCGCCGGCCTGGACGAAGGCAGTCAGGTTGTGGAGCGGCCGCCTCGGGAAATCGAGTGAACCCGGCTTGGGGGTCCCGTGGCTGCTCTCAACTACCTTCGCCAGTTCCTGCGTGACGTCCGCAGCCAGAAGCTGAGGACCTTTCTCACCGTCTTCGGCATCATCTGGGGCACGACGGCGGTCACGCTTCTCCTGGCGTTCGGGGAAGGGTTTCACCGGCAGATCCTGATCTCCCAGCGAGGGCTGGGAGACATGATCGTCATCGCCTGGCCGGCCCGGACCAGCAAGCCCTGGAACGGGCTCCCCCGGGGCCGCCCTATTCGGGTGACGCAAGAAGACGTCGATCTCATCCGGCGGGAGGTCTCGCAGATCTCCCGCATCACCGGCGAGTACGGTGACGGCAGCCGGAAGTTCAAGGTGGGGAGGAACGTGATCGTTCCGCACGTCTCGGGCGGCGACCCACAGTTTGCGGTCATGCGCAACCTCATCCCCGATGAGGGTGGTCGCTTCCTCAATTCCCTGGACATGGAGAGCCGCCGGAGAGTGGTCTTCCTGGGCGACCAGCTCAAGAAGGACCTCTTCGGAGTGGATGAGGCAGTGGGGAACTACGTCCGGATCTCCGGTGTTCCGTTTCTGGTCGTGGGCATCATGCAGTCCAAGGAGCAGGACTCCAGCTACCAGGGACGGGACAAGGACAGCGCCAGCATCCCGTGGTCCACCTTCGAGTCCACGTACGGGCGCCGATATGTTGACAATCTGGTCTTCCAGGCCACCGACCGGGACAACACCGAGGAAGCCAAGAAGAAGCTCATCGCCACACTGGCCCGGAAGTACCGTT
>JBDHKE010000337.1:0-2155 GCA_039586555.1 Gemmatimonadota bacterium
ACCCACCCCTCCCCCTCCGAGTTACGCCCAACGTCCCGCCCCACGACTACCAGTAGGGCGGGGTTACCGAACCCCGCCAGCCGTTCCCTCCTTCCGTCATCCTGAGCGCAGCGAAGGATCTTGCCCGTGTCGGGTTGCTTCGGTACTTCAGCGGCTGTCTCAGAAAGGTCTATGTCACGTCGCGCAGGGGGAGAGGATTGGCGCGGGGTGGTGGGCGGCGGGATCGAGGCGCAGCCCGGGTGAGCGCGCGCCAGCCGTGAAGCCACCGACACGTCTCAGCCACCAGAGAATGGAGGCGGGGACGGAGTGCGCAAAGCCCTGCGGCCGCACCGCTCCCACCCACTTTCTCAGGTTGTGCCCCATGCACACCAGCGCCCACTCGATGCGGGCACCACTCAACCCCCGCAGCAGCAGACGGCGAAACCCCAGGTTGTGTTTCAGCCTCCCAAACACCGGCTCCACGATCTGCTTTCTCGCCCCATGGATCGCCCGGCCTTCTTCCGTCCTCATCCGCGCCCGGACCCGCCCCACCGGCGTCTCCGCCAGCCACACATACACCCGCTTCGTCTTCCCCCTCACCCCACACGCCTTCTTCTTCGGACAGCCACCACAGCCGCACCACTGGTAGACCAGCCGGCCCCGCTCCACCCGAGACGCTCGCAGCCAGTGGCCCGCCAGACACCGATACGCCCCCTTCCTCTCGACCCACTCCACCTTCGCTTGCCCCGGCTCCCGCGTCGGCAGGTACACCGCCGTCCCCATCCCCTCGACTTCCCTCACCCCCTGCCGCGTGTAGTAGCTGCCATCCGCCGTCACCCGCTCCGGAGCATTGCCGCACGCCTGCGCTGTCTGCTCCACCATCGGGCTCAGATGCCCCGTGTCATTGGGCACTCGGCCCACATCTTCTGCCACGATGACCTGATGATCCCCATCCACTGCCGCCTGCGCATTGTAGGCCGGCAGCACCCCCTCCTGTGTCTTCATGAACTCGCACTCCTCGCGCTCGCCCGCCTCCTCCCCGTCCGCCTCTTCCGCTTCCCGAAGCGCCTGCTCGAACTCCCGCTTCGCCTTCGCCAAGCCCTCCCGGCTCCGATTCGCCCTCACCTTCGTCCCGTCCACCGCCACCTGCCCCAGCTCCACCAGCCCCGCCTGCTGGCAGAGCCGCACCGTCTGGGAGAACAGCTCCCCCAGCTGCTCCCCATGGCGACGGCGAAACCGACAGATGCTGTTGTGATCAGGTCGCAGCCCGTGGGCCAGGAACCGCAAGGCGTCGTCCCGCTTGCACGCCCGCTCCAGCATGCGGGAAGACCGCAGCCCAAGCCAGTAGCCGTAGAGCAGAACCTTCAGCATCGCCTTTGGCGGATAGGCGGGATGGCCCACCTCCGGATACTCTGCCTCCAACTCCCTCAGCTCCAACTGCTCCACCGCCGCATCCAGCCCAACCACCTCCGGATCGTCCGCCACCGCTTCCCGCAGGCTGGGCGCGAACATCCGGGGCGTCTCCCGATCCCCCAACTCAAGGAACCGACCCTCGTGTGTGCTCATGCCACCTCGCTTCTCCGACAAGCCCTTCTTTGCCTCCTCCCCCACCAGAATTGTGAGACAGCCACTTCTACTGCCGAAGCGCCCCCGCGCTCGCGCCGCCCAAACTGCGCGCAAATCCGCCCCATTCTGTCACCATAAAAACCCAGCAATTCCCTGACTTTTTCCCCGATTCCTCTTGACACGTGTGGTATAATATACGCGGGGGTCGTAGGAGGCACATTCCTCTGCCCATCCCCCGGCCATCTCGCTCTTTCCCCACTTCACTGGCTGTCTCACAAACCCGATCGCGGCTACCCTCTTCCTTCTCTTCTGTCGAGCGGGCTCGGAGCCTGCCGTGAGCCTGTCGAAGGGCGCCCCGCCAGACGTCATCCTGAGGAGCGAAGCGACGAAGGATCTTGCCCCCGCGGCCCCGCGGCCGTCCTGTAGGGCGGGCGCGCCCGCGCCCGCCGCAACGGGAGGGGGAGGGTTTCCGGTGTTTCGGGACTTCAGTCCCGAAACCGCTGCCGTCCTGTAGGGCGCGGTCTCCCGACCGCGCCAGCCATTTGGTTGCCTCGCTACTTCACTCCCGAACCAGCCAACCCTCTCGCGAAGACCTACGGGTAGATCTGCT
>JBDHKE010000338.1:0-2153 GCA_039586555.1 Gemmatimonadota bacterium
CAGCCCTCTCCGGCAGCGGCGCTTTGTGAGATGTTCCTTCCGAGGGCGGCCGCCGGATCACCCCAGTGCGCCTTTGCGAAGCTCTCGCTCACAACGGCGACCCTCCTTCCCTCGCGCACATCGGCCCACTCGATCGTTCTGCCGGCCAGAAGCGGGATCCCCATGCTCTCGACATAGCCCGCCGAGACGAAGTTGTTTCGTCTGGTGGGGAAGGTCCCGTTTGGGTGATCCTCAATATCGACTGTGTTCTCGTAGTCCCGTCGATCCATGGGGACCGAACTCGACGCCCCCACGGAGAGGACACCGGGAATCTGCTCGATTGCGCGGAGGATCTGTTCGTGAGGCTGGGAGCGTGCCCGAAGATCGGCTCCAGGTGGGCTTGGCACGTTGAGAGCGAACGTCAATATCTCCTCGGAGCGTTCGAATCCGGGGTGCACCTGACGGAGAGCAGAGATGCTCCGAACCATCAGGCCGGAGGCCACAAGCAGGATCATGGCCAGAGCCAGTTGCCCTACGACCAGCCCGTTCCGCACCCTTCGGCGATGGCCCGAGCTGTCCACTCCATGGACTCCTTGCAGCAGCGAGCCCGTCACGCTCTGACCGCAATACACGGCGATCGGAAACAGGCCGAGGATCAGTCCCCCGAGCATCGACACCACCAGGGTGAAGAGGAGAACGGTGGGATCGAGTCCGATCTCTCCGAGTCGCGGGATGGTCGCAGGGGCCATTGACCTGAGCATCCCTATCCCGCCCTGAGCGATCACCAAACCGAGCGTGCCAGCCAACACACCTAGAATCAGACTCTCGAGGAGGAATTCCCCGGCGACGCGCCTACGCCCGGCCCCCAGAGCAGCGCGAACCGCGATCTCTTGTTGTCTTTCTTCAGTCCGGACCAGGAACAGGTTCGCGACATTCGTGCAAGCGATGACGAGCACGATCATGACAGCCCCCATGAGGAGCCACAGGCGAGAGCTCAAGTTTCCTACGAGATGATCCTTGAGCGGAGTCACCAAGGGTGAAAGCTGCCATTCTTCGACATCTGTCCTCGTCGCTCCCCTGGGGAACTGTTCGAGTGCGAGAGGGAGCATTCTGGCCAGGTCGGCGTTGGCCTCATCGACGGTGATTCCCGGTCGGAGTCGGGCCACCGGCCTGAAGCTGAATGCACTGATGGCGGCACGCGCCGGATCGAGTTGCAGCGGAACGATGAGACCGGGGCGCATGCCCAGATAATCGAACTGCTCCGGGAGGACGCCGAGGATCTCCGTCGGCATACCATCCAGCGTCAGCGTCCCTCCAATCACATCGGGGTTCCCTCCGAAACGGCGGAGCCAGTACCAGTGACCGAGGATTGCGGTGGGCGGAGCCTCAGGGGAATCGTCTTCCGCGGTGAACAGACGGCCCAATGCCGGCTGGATTCCCAGGAGGGGGAGAGTCGCATCGGAGACTCCCAGCGTCGGCACCTGCTCCGGCTCGGCCAGCCCCGTGACCGTGACCCTGGCCCTGAACGTCATTCCCAGGTCCTCGAAGGTGCGATTCTCGGCCCGGTAGGTGAAATATTGGCCCGAGCTCATCCCCATTTCTGCGATGCCGAGCCCCGGTGCCGTCTGGAGGACGGCGACGAGACCGTCAGAATCCGGGTATGGGAGGGGCCGGATCAGGACTCCGTTCACAACACTGAAGATCGCCGCTGTGGCGCCGATGCCCAGAGCCATCGTGAGCACCGCTAGTGCGGTGAAGCCCGGCTTGCGGACGAGCCCACGGAGCCCTCGACGTAGCCCTCTCACCAACTCGCCCACGATCTCTCCCACCTCTCTGTGGTCTCTGCGACCGGGGATCGGGGGCTGCCCCGGGGATGCGCTTCTTGCCCCATCCGAAGTCCAGACACCAGACCTCAGGCGCGAATCTTTCGTCCTCTTTCGATGGATCCACGGTCCGAGAACCCGTCGAAGCCACTCACGGGGTGCGGTCCGGAATACGTCGACCAGGCCTCTCGCGACGGGTGCGATTCGGGCGGATCCGCGCCGGCCAACGGCCTCCCGGCACATCTCGTTGAAGTCCTCTTCCATCTGCCATCCGAAACGATGTCGGAATCCCGGAGGATAGAGCCGGAGTAAAGCCCGGTAGAGGAATCCAAGCGTCCTCATGGTGTCTCT
>JBDHKE010000145.1:0-8700 GCA_039586555.1 Gemmatimonadota bacterium
ATGCCGACGCCTCTCGGGGAATTCCGTGTCATCGGATACGACAGCATCATCGACGAGCGAGAGCACGTGGCTCTGGTCAAAGGGGACGTGGCGAACCAGGAGGACGTGCTCGTGCGGATGCACTCCGAGTGTCTCACGGGTGACGTGTTCGGCTCGCTTCGTTGCGACTGCGGGCAACAACTGGTGGCCGCTATGAGCCGCATTCATGAAGAGGGCCGGGGCACGATCGTCTACCTGAAGCAGGAGGGCCGCGGGATTGGCCTCCACAACAAGCTCCGAGCCTACGCCCTTCAGGACGAGGGACAGGACACGGTGGAGGCGAACGAATCTCTCGGGTTCCGACCGGACCTTCGAGACTACGGCATCGGGGCGCAGATCCTGTTGGACCTCGGGCTGAGCTCGATCCGACTGCTGACGAACAACCCACGCAAGATCGTGGGCCTGGAGGGATACGGGCTGAAGATCACGGGTCGGGAACCGCTCTGCGTGAAGCCCGGCAGGTTCAACGAACGATACCTCGCCACGAAGCGGAGCAAGCTCGGGCATCTCCTGTGACCCGAAACCGGCGAGACCCGTTCAGGAAGCGAGCGCAGTGAACGAATACAGCGGCACTCCCGCCGGGGCCGGGCGGCGGTTCGCCCTGATCGTATCCCGGTTCAACAGTCTCGTCACCGAACGTCTCCTGGTGGGCGCCCGCGAGTGCCTCCTGCAGCACGGGGTCGATGACGATGGGATTGACGTTTACAGCGTCCCGGGCGCGTGGGAGCTGCCGCAGGCGGCCGCTCGCGTGGTGGGGCTGGGTCGTCACGACGGCGTGATTGCGCTGGGCTGCGTGATCCGCGGCGACACCGCACACTTCGAGTACGTGGCGGGCGAGGCCTCCCGCGGCCTGGGAGAGGTGGCCCGCTCCAGTCCCCTACCGGTGACGTTTGGTGTCCTCACGACCGACTCGGTGGAACAGGCTCTGGAAAGGGCGGGGAGCGAGGCTGGAAACAAGGGGTGGGAGGCCGCGATCAGCGCCCTGGAGATGGCGGATCTCTTCGAGGCGCTGGAGTAGCCGGACGTGAGTGATGGCCGCCCCCGGAGCGGCGGACGCGTCGACCGAACGAGGGCTCGTGCGTGGGCCCTTCAGATCCTCTATGCGTGGGAGTCCCGAGGGTCGCAAGGGTCGCTTGTGGACGCCCTGGACCGAACGCTGGCCACTCGCCGCGTCTCCATCCGACGGCAGCCGTACCTTCGACTGCTGCTAGAGATTCTCGATCGGGAGCTGCCGTCGGTCGACGACGCCCTGGGATCGTGTCTGGAGAACTGGACTCTGGAGCGGCTGTCGCGCCTGGACCGTTCGATCCTGCGCCTCGCCGCAACCGAGATACTCTTCATCGACGACGTTCCTGCTCCGGTCTCCATCCAGGAGGCCATTCGGCTGGCGGAGCACTATTCCGGAGAGGAATCGGCACGCTTCGTGAATGGCGTATTGGACGCCCTCTATCGCCGAGGACGATCACATCCGTGAGGCGCAGGCGTTGCGCATGCGTATTCTGGTTCTGAACTGGCTGGATCGTGCAAACCCCCAGGCCGGCGGGGCCGAAATCCACCTACACGAAACGTTCGGGCGACTGGCGCGGTGGGGTCATGAGGTTTCGGTGCTGAGCTCGGGTTGGCCGGGGTGCCGGGCTCGGGAACGGCTCGATGGAATGGAGGTCCATAGAGCGGGAGGACGGTACACCTTCAACCTGGCGGCCCTCCGGTACTTCCGTCGCCACTTTCGCAACCGAAGGCTCGACGTCGTGATCGAAGATCTGAACAAGGTGCCTCTCTTCACGCCCCTCTGGGTTGCGAACAGGGTCGTGCTCCTCGTCCATCACCTTTTCGGCAGGACGGCCTTCGGAGAGGCGTCCCTCCCGCTGGCTTCGGCCACGTGGCTCCTGGAGCGACCCGTCCCCCGCGTCTTCCGCTCCGTGTCCACGATCGCGGTATCCCGGAGCACGGCGGACGATCTGGTGGCCCGGGGCATGCGCTCGGACACCATCTCCGTGATCCACAACGGTGTGGATCTCGACCTTTACCGGCCGGATCCCGCTCAGCGGCGTTACCCGGAACCGACCCTGCTCTACCTGGGACGCCTGAAGAGGTACAAGAGGGTGGACCTGGTGATTCGAGCCGTGGCGGGCCTGGTGGAGCGGGGGGTGGAATGCCGGCTGCTCATCGCCGGGTCGGGTGACCGCGAGGAAGCCCTGAAGAGCCTGGCGGGGGAGCTTGGGCTCCATGAACGTGTAGAGTTCCTGGGATTCGTCGACGACGCCAGGAAGATCGAGCTGTTTCGGCGAAGCTGGGTGCATCTGCTCACATCCTCGAAGGAGGGATGGGGGATTTCGAACCTTGAAGCGGCGGCGTGCGGCACGGCGACCGTCGCCAGCGACTCACCGGGCCTTCGGGATTCGGTGCAGCACGGTGAAACCGGCTTTCTCGTCCCGCATGGGGACGTGGAGACCCTCGTGGACAGGATCGCCGCTCTCCTGGGAGATGCGACTCTCCGGGATCGATGCGGTGCCCGAGCCCGAGCTTTCGCCGAGGGGTTCTCGTGGGACGAGTCGGCTCGCCAGATGGAGCACTTCCTCGAGGTTCATGTGGCCCGAGACGCTGCCCATCCCTAAGTTTCTCGCGGGTCTGGAGACCCACGATCTCGTTGAACGGAGTGCTGATGAGAGTTCAAATCGTAGCCCGCCGCTGCGAGGTGCCGGAGGCAATTCGGGAGAGAGCCGAAGCCGCAGTGAAGAAGCTTGCTCGGTACGAGCCTCGAATTCAGTCGGCAGAGCTGGTCTTTCAAGAAGAGAAGCGCTCGAGGCTCGTGGAGGCCATCCTTTCCACCAACAGCCGGTCTGAGCCGGTTGTGGCCCAGGGTGAGGGGGAGTCCTTCCGAGCGGCTCTGGACAGCCTGATCGATCGGCTTCGCCGAATCCTCCGGCGTCGTCGGTCTCAACTTCGGAGCCGGAAGGCGCGGAACGCTTCCGAGACCCTGGGAGGGGAGTAGGGGAGGTTGTGACGGACACGGTCACGGTAGAGAGGCTCCTGCAGGGGCGTGAGGAGCTCCTCGGTCTCGAGTTGCTCACACCCGGTCTCCCTCTGACGCGGGAGGTCACCGAGCCGGACGTCTCCAGCGCGGGCCTGGCCCTTGCCGGGTTCTCTGACCGCTTCCGGGAGGGGAGGCTGCAGATTCTCGGAGAGACCGAGATGACCTACCTCGAATCTCTCCAGCCGGAGGGCGTCGAGGACCGGTTGAAGGAGCTGTTCAGCCTGGAGATCCCCGCCATCTTCGTCACGAAGGGCATGGAGGTTCCGGAGCTTCTCCTCCAGATGGCCCGCGAACGCGGGATTCCTGTCTTCCGCTCGTCTCTGAGTACCCGGGATCTCTTCCGCAAGCTAAAGCCCTATCTGGAGGTGGCGCTCGCGCCTTCCACCAACGTCCATGCGTCCCTGGCGGACGTCTATGGGGTCGGCCTTCTCTTCGTGGGTCGTAGCGGAATCGGCAAGAGTGAATGCGTGCTGGACCTGGTGGAGCGCGGCCATCGCTTCGTTGCCGACGACCTCGTGCTGATCACCCGCCGCGGCAACGACATCCTCATCGGTCGGGGGCACGAGCTGCAGCAACATCATATGGAAATCCGGGGCATCGGGATCATCGACGTCCAGGCTCTCTTCGGCATCCAGGCGGTGCGCCAACAGAAGAGAATCGAGGTTGTGGTGCAGCTCGAGGAGTGGGATGAGAGTAGTCAGTACGACCGGCCGGGCCTCGAGCGTGATGAGGTTACGATTCTGGACGTGAGCTTGCCCAAGGTCACGATTCCCCTCGTTCCGGGAAAGAATCTGACGGTTCTTTCCGAAGTGGTGGCGATGAACCATTTGCTGCGGTATGCCGGAATCGACTCGGCGCGGGAATTCGATCGCCGGCTGAAGGCCCGCATGCGCCCGGCCCGGTCTCTGGAAGAGGACTATGAATGACGCGGAGGCCACCCGCGGGGTCGTCGTCAGTCACGGGACCCTGGCCTTCGCATTGGTCGATGCGGTCCGCCGCATCGCCGGCGTTCAGGACGATGGCCTGGATGCGGTCTCCAACGAGGGGTTGTCCCGGGAAGCGCTGTGCGCGGCGGTAGAGGCGGCGGCGGGTCCCGGCCCCGCCGTCATCTTCACCGATATGGGGACCGGGAGCTGTGCGGTGGCGGCGCGCCTCGTCTGCAGAGGGGAGGGGCGCCGTGTCGTGGTTTCAGGGGTAAACCTTCCCATGCTTCTGGACTTCGTGTTTCATCGGGACATGCCCTTGCAGGACCTCGTGCTCCGGCTTCTGGAAAAGGCCCGGGGCGCTGTTGACTCCACCCTGGATGCGGGCTCTCATGTCCATCGTTCTCCGTCGGGTTGACGAGCGCCTCATCCACGGTCAGGTGGTGATCGGGTGGGGGAACCAGATGCGCTTCGACCGCTACATTGTCGTCGACGACGAGCTGGCCGGGAGCCGATGGGAACAGGACCTGTATCGCCTGGGTCTCTTGGAAGGAATCGAAGTCGACTTCTGTACCGTCGCGGTTGCCCGTTCTCGGCTCGAAGAGTGGAGGGCCGATGCAGTCCCCAGCATTCTCCTGACACGAGACCTGGAGACGATGGTCCGCTTGGCAGAGGGGGGAACGTTGGCGGGGGAAAGCGTGAACCTCGGGGGGATTCACTCGAGCCCGGGCCGGGACATGGTGCTTCCCTATCTCTACCTTGATGCCCACCTGCGGGCTCTCCTCCAGCACCTGGAGGAGGAAGGGGTCGAGGTGTCCGCGCAGGACCTCCCAGGATCACCCCGGGTGCACCTGAACACCCTCCTGGCAACGGGTGAGCGCCGGTGAGCATACTCCTGCTGGCCGCGCTTGGTGGGTTCGTGGGCCTGGATGGGACGGGGGTGGGGCAGTTCATGGTTTCCCGTCCGGTGGTGGCGGCCACGCTGGCGGGTCTGCTGCTTGGCGCGCCCGTTCCGGGTTTCCTGGCCGGCGCGGTGCTGGAGTTCTTCTTTCTTCCGGTCTTCGCCATCGGCGGGGGTCGCTTCCCGGAGAGCGGGCCTGGCGCAGTGGTTGCCGGTGCGGCGGCGGCTTGGATTCCGTCTCCGGCGGGGATTGCCGTCGGGCTGATGCTCGGGCTGGTCCTCGGTGAGTTCGGGGGCGTCACCATCAACGCGCTTCGCCGAATCAATGGTCGCATCGCTCCCGACCCCTCGAAGGTGCCGGTGACGAAATCGCGCGTTGCGCGCGCCCATCTCTCCAGCATCGCCATCGATTTCGCCCGTGCCGCGGCCCTGACCCTCGTTGGGTTGACTCTGGCGCGGGTGGTCGGGGCTTCGATGGGCAGGCTGTGGCCCCTGGACATTGCAGCGAGCGCCGGACTCATGCTTGCGGGGGTATCGATCCCACTCGGGATGTTGCTCCGAAACCTTGGCGGTTGGCAGCGGCATCGCTGGACCTTCATCCTCGGGCTGGGTGGAGGCATTGCCATCGGGCTCCTGGTGTGAAGGACGGGTCGGCGATGAGTACTCTGGGCACGTTCGTTCGCTCTCTGACGATCCAGGGATCGTGGAACTATCGGACGATGCTGGGTGGAGGGTTCGCGTTCTCGCTCCTGCCTGAGCTCGAGCGGATTCACGGCCGGGACAGCTCGGCCTTTTCTTCCGCCGTCCAGAGGCACTCGGAGCTGTTCAATGCGCACCCGTACCTTGCCGGTCTGGCGATGGGAGCCGTGCTCCGGCTGGAGTCCGAGGGGGAAGCCCCTGAGCTGGTGCGCCGTTTCAAGATGGCGGTTCGAGGGCCCTTGGGTGGGCTCGGGGACGCTCTCGTTTGGGCGGGCTGGCTCCCGGCGACTCTTCTGGGAGCGCTTCTTCTGTGGCTCCTGGGAGCGCCCTGGTGGGTGGTGATTCCGGTATTTCTGGTCCTTTACAATGGAGGACATCTCCTGCTTCGGGTCTGGGCATTCCGCACGGGTCTGCGGGAGGGCCGGGAGGTGGGCAGGAACCTTCAATTGGCAGGATTGAAGCGGGGCGCCGAGCGGCTGGCACTGTTGGCCGTGCTCCTCATCGGAGTTGTTGCCGGGCTGCTCCTCTTCAACGGGCTTGGGGCCCTGGCTTCGAGCTGGCGCTGGAGCACGCTGGGCGTAGCGGGATTCGCCGCAGGGCTCCATCTCGGCCAGGAAGCTCGGCGTCCCGCAGCCTACGGTTTCTCCTTGCTTCTGTTGCTGCTCTTCATTGTGGGGACGGTTCTATGAATGGTGGGGGGGTCGAGGTACAAACGGTCCAGGTCGTGAATCAACTGGGGCTTCACGCCCGGCCCGCGGCCGAGTTCGTCAAGGTAGCAAACAGGTTCCAGGCCGAGGTGACGGTCGAGAAGGACGGACTCCAGGTCAACGGAAAGAGCATCATGGGGGTTCTGATGCTCGTCGCGGAGCAGGGATGCCGTCTGAGGATCAAGGGCGACGGTGAGGACGCGGAAGAAGCCGTTCGCGCTCTCGTGGATCTGGTCAGCAGGGGATTCGAGGAGGAGTAGCCTTGTCAATCGTTCGGGACGGCATGCCGGCTGCCGAGGGGATCGCCGAAGGTCCCATCCACATCCTGCACTGGGGAATCCCCAGCGTGCCCCACGTCGTTCTGCCTCCGGAGAGTATCGAGGCCGAGGTGGAGCGCTTCCACCGGGGACGGAGTTGGGCCAAGGATCGCATTCGGGAGCTGCGGGACATGACCGAAGAGCGCCTCGGCACCATCGAGGCCAGGATCTTCGAGCCCCAGATGCTCATGCTGGATGATTCCGAGGTCGTGGAGGGGACCATCCGCTACATCCGAGAAACCCGACTATCTGCGGCACGGGCGTTTGAATGGCGGATGCTGGAGCTCCAGTCCATGTGGGCACGTACGTCCCACCCCATGCTCATGGACCGGATCAATGATCTCGAGGACATCCAGGTCCGGCTGCTCCACAAGCTGATGGACCTTCCCGATCCAGCGGACCTGATGGCGCTCGGCGAGCGTGTCATGGTCGTGTCGTCCAATATGACTCCGTCTCTGATCGTTCAACTTCCCCTCGACAACCTCGTCGGAATCGCCACGGACCTGGGGACCCGGACATCCCATTGGGTGATCCTGGCCCGATCGCTGGAAATCCCCACGGTCGTGGGCCTGGGCGACATTTCAAAGGTGGCCTCTGAAGGGCAGGAGGCGATACTGGATGGCCGGATCGGCCGAATCGTACTGAATCCGGGCGAAGAAGACCGCCGCCTGTATCGGGAGCGCGAACTCCAGATTCGGGCGTGGGAAGAGGAGATCGCGGTGATCGCGGAGCTGGAGTCGGTCACCGACGACGGCCAGCCGATGACTCTCAGGGCGAACATCGACCTGCCGCAGGAGGCGGAGCCGGCCCGAATCCACGGGGCTCAGGGTGTTGGCCTCTTCCGGACCGAGTTCCTGGTGGTGGGACGCCGATCCATTCCCGGGGAGGAAGAGCAGTACGAGGCGTACCGACGTGTGGCGGAAGCGTTCCCGAACGGAGCGGTGTTCGTCCGCACCTTCGACCTGGGCGGTGACAAGTTCCCCATGTTTCTGGACATGCCGGAAGAGGAGAATCCGTTTCTGGGTTGGCGAGCCATCCGTGTCTGCCTTGATCGTCCCGAGTTGTTTCGCACACAGCTGCGAGCCATCCTGCGAGCCACCGCTCACGGAGACGTGCGAATCATGCTGCCGCTGGTGAATGACGTAGACGAGGTGCGTCAGGTCCGGGACCTCCTGGAACAGGAGGAAGAGAACCTGAGGAGGGAGGGCATCCCCTTCAATCGCGGATACAAGCTCGGCATCCTGGTGGAGACTCCAGCCGCGGCCCTGGACGCAGCCGAGCTCGCTCGCTACTGCGACTTCTTCTCCATCGGCACCAACGATCTTGTCCAGTATACGTTGGCGGTGGACCGAACGAGCACGCGCCTCTCGAAGCTCTACAACCCCTTCCATCCCTCGGTAGTCCGCCAGATCCACCGGGTGTCCCGGGTCTCCCAGGCGGCCGGCATAGAGGTTTCCGTTTGCGGGGAGATGGCCGCCAATCCTCTGGGGGCGTTTCTCCTGCTTGGGCTCGACATCACCGCACTGTCCGTGGCCTGGCCCTCGCTCCCCGAGGTCAAGAAAGTGGTTCGGGAGTTTCGCATCGCGGATGCTCGTACCGCGGCCAAGAACGCGCTCTCGGGAGCCACGAGCCAGGACGTCATCAACTGCCTGGTGGAGGGCATCGGATCCCGTGTCGACCTCTCCGTCTTCTCGGGTCGATGGAACGTCTCGCTCACGGAATGAACGTCTGCGCTCCCAGACCCGTACGCCGAGCGCGAACCCGAGGAGAGCCATGATACGGCACCTGTTCACCTCCGAGTCGGTCACCGAAGGACACCCGGACAAGATCGCCGACCAGGTCTCGGACGCGATTCTGGACGCGATCCTGGCGGAGGACGCCACCGGCCGCGTGGCGTGCGAGACCCTGGTGACAACGGGACTGGCGATGGTCTCGGGAGAGATCACGACCGAGGCACGCGTCGACATTCCGGAGATCGTTCGGAAGGCGATCCTTCATATCGGCTATGACCGGTCGGAGTTGGGAATCGACGGGGCGACCTGCGCGGTTATCACCAGCATCGATCATCAGTCCGTGGATA
>JBDHKE010000339.1:0-2124 GCA_039586555.1 Gemmatimonadota bacterium
CGCTTTCGGGAACCTCTATGGTGAAGGTCTTCCCCAGCACCGGAGCATCGGTGTAATCCTTCTCAATCGTGGGCGTTCCTACCACCGGGTCCTGGTCCGTGATCTCGCCCTTCAGCGGCTCACCCACCTTGAGCACGGCGGGAGCCTCGGAATCCTGGAAGAAAGTAAAAACGGCAAGAAGAAGAAGAAGTACCATCTTGTTCATAGGTTTTACCTCCAATCCCCCGAAAGCACGAAGGCGCCCCAGGTGGAAGGACGGGCATTACCCCTGTATGCGCGGCGGTTGCGCTCGAGCATCTTTAGTTGCGCGGTGCGCAACGCCTCGAGCTTGCCCATGTGCCCCTGCCAGAGATTGCGGTAGAACTCGAGCATCAGCTCCGTGGTGGACTCGTCCTTCACCTGCCACAAGGAACTCACTACCGTGCGCGCCCCGGCCAGGTGAAAAGCTCGCCGCAAGCTCATCATCCCCTCTCCCGACTGTGGGCGGCCCAGCCCCGTCTCGCACGCCGAAAGCACCACCAGATCGCAGCCCCTGAGGTCGAGCCAGGTCACCTCCTCCGCCGTCAGGAAACCATCCTCTCCGCCCGCAGGCGACGGCTCGTTGGCCCCCGCACAAACAAGCCCCGAGAGCAGACCCGGAAGCAAGCCCACCAGCTGCTGGTCTTCGCCCAACCGGACGGGATTCGCACCCTTCATCTGCGCGTCCTCCCACATGCTCGGAAGACCCGCGGGATTGAAGAAACCGTGCGTCGCCAGGTGCAGCGTTCCATAGCGCGGCATCTCTTCCTTCAGGCGTGCCTCCGTTACCGCTCCCCCATCGAGCATCCGGTGGGGCACGCCCTCGCCCACGAAACGCTTGAACCGATGATCGAGCGACTCGACCTCGTAACGCGTCCAACTGAGGGGATCCCAGTATTCGGCCCAGCTCCCCCGCAGTTCCGCCTGCGCCAGGAGCGACGGCTGGGATGCGCCGGACGGCTCATCCTCCTCCATATGGTCGTAGTTCACCGCGCCCACGGCCAGCAATCCTGGTCGCGTGAAATCATCACGGCTTTCGCCGGCCGCGATCAAGGCCTCCACATCTTGGATGTACACGAAGGCGTGCTGCTCGATCAGGAAGCAGCCATCCTCCTCCTGGAGCACCTCCAGGGGCAGTCCGCCCAGGAACGAGTCAGGCGAGACGAAGACCGTGTCCACCCCCTTCAGGGACGTCCTCACCGTATCCCAGAGAAGTTCATGCAGGGTCACGGCTGGATCCTCCCCTTCCTCCGGCAGGGCGGCTCCCCCGCGGCGGGCCACGAGGTCATTAAGAAAGGCCTGCGTGGCCCCTTCGATTTGCTCGGCCGGTCCCAGGTCGTGGCGCACCACCTCCTCCATTCCTGAGCGCACCACCCAGGCGCTCAGGTGTGGCTTGGTCCGGTAGCCCTGCTCCACCACCTCGCCCTCCTTCCACACCACGGGTGCGTAGAGAGGATGAACGAAGAACTCGAGCAAGGCCGAGTCCTCGGGAAGGGCGGCCTGGAGCGCGGCGAGGGAGGGGGTTAGGTCCTCGTCCCCCCGTCCCAGCGAGCGATTGAGGTTAAGCTCAAGAGCATTACGCTCCTCGCGCAGCAACTTTATTGTGGCTATATGCTCTTCGCGGTTCTCCATCGCCGGGGCGTAGGCCAGCTTCTGGAGCCGCGCCTGCACCCCGCGAAGCTGCTTTAGGATACTCCTTTGCTCATGCGTCAGATCCTCCCACCGCCACCGACGGTGGAGCATCTCCCTTCCCACCTGCCCCTTCCAGATCAAAAGCGCCTCGAGGATCTCCCGATGCCCTGGGCCTTCTACGGGCGCCAGGGCCAGGAGTGTGTGCAGCGAGCGCTGGTTCACCTGCACGTTGCGCAGGCGTTCGCTCTTGGTGAGGGCCCACGCGGAACGCCGGAAGTGACCCGTTAGGGCTGCCACCGATCTTCGGACCAGGCCTAAGGCTTGCGTACACTCTCCAAGGTCGTAGAGGAGGATGGCGAGGTTGTTGAGGTCGGTGGCGGTATGGGGGTGCTCGGGGCCGAGGACCTTCTCGTCGATGCCCAAGGCGCGCTCGAACAAGGGCCGCGCCGACCCGTAAAGGCCCTGGTCCTCGAG
>JBDHKE010000340.1:0-2109 GCA_039586555.1 Gemmatimonadota bacterium
GCAGCCGGTCACCGGGGCCGAGGCTGACAAGCGCGCCGGTGAGATGACCGTCGAGGCGCTCATGGCCAGCGATGACGAGGTGCTGAAGCGCTCCGTCATCGAGGCGCTCCAGAAGAAGGAGATGCCGGCGTTCCTCCAGGGGAAGAAGGGTAAGGACAAGGACGAGGACGAGAAGAAGGACATGAAGAAGTTCGTGTCCGGCCTCATCGCCGAGGCCCTCGCCCCCACCCTCGCCGAGATGCAGACCATCGTCAAGGCCAACTCCGGCGCCCCCGAGGCTCCGGCCCAGCCGGAGGGGCTCTCGTCCGAGACCACCTCTTCGGACGAGCCGGGCGCCTTCGTCGCCTTCACCGATGAGCCCGAGCTGGAGGCGGACGTCCGCAAGTCCATGAAGTCCGGGATCGTCACTTCCAAGAACCCCTTCGGTGGGGCCGGCGACGCGCTGGGCATCCGGGTGGACGGCGGAGGGACCTCGCTGGTTCCCTTCTCCACCAACCGGCAGCGCGGCAACGGCTAGTACCCCACAGAACCCACGAGAAAGGACGAGAACATGAGTGCTGTGATGCACCAGGAACTCATCCAGAAGGCACGCCACAGCGTGCAGGATCTCGCGGACGGAGCGGGGTACCTCCAGCCGACTCAGGCCCGGCGGTTCCTCCGGCTCTCCCTCCCCGAGACGTCGATGCTTCGCATGGTCCGCATCCACCCGATGCAGAGCCCCGAGGAGCACGTCGACAAGTTCCGCTTCGCCACCCGCGTGATGCGGGCAGCGTCGACCGAGACGGCCCTGCTGGAGAACGAGCTGGCCACCCCCCAGCTCTCCAAGCAGGTGCTCAAGGCGCACCTGGTCAAGGCCGAGGTCCAGCTCCCGCTGGAGACCCTGGAGGACAACATCGAGAAGGAGGGCTACCTCCAGACCATCCTCGATGGACTCGCCCCCCGGGTCGGCCTCGACTGGGAGGAGCTGGTCATCAACGGTGACACGGCCAACCCCGTGGACCCGTACCTGTGCCTCTTCGACGGCATCTACAAGCAGGCCGACCAGATCCTCTACAACCACCTCGGCGCTGGGCCCAACCTGGACCTCTGGCACCGCATGATCAAGCTCATGCCGCCCGAGTTCCAGCGGGTCCTCCCGCAGGGGCGGTTCTGGACCGCCTTCAACGTCCAGCACGACTGGCGAGCCAACCTCGCCGGCCGCTTCGGGCCCATCGGTGACGCCGCCCTCCAGAGCCTCCAGCAGGTCGCTGGGTTCGGCATCCCGATCGTGCCGGTCTACAACGTCCGCGACGACCTCCAGTTCAACGGCCTGGCGAACCACTCCGAGGTTCTCCTGTGCCACCCGAACAACGTCGTCGTCGGCCTCTACTCGGGCATCCGGGTCTTCCTCGACCTGGACGTGCGCGCCGGGGTGTGGAGCATCATCATCCGCTTCCGCACCCACGCCAAGCTCGTGGAGAAGACCGCGTGCGTGAAGGGCCGGAACGTGCTCTCGGGTGCCACCAGCGTCCGCGTCGGTGGCAGCTCGACCGCCGAGCTGATCCCCGACGACCCGGTCGCCCTGAGCGAGCTGGGCTTCACCGTCACCGACGAGACCGTCGGGTACGACGACGGGCTCACGTCCTTCGTCCCGCCCGCCGACCTCGGCATCACTGCTCCGGTGAAGTTCCCGTAGTTGGACCTTCCTGAACCACCACCCCCCGGGTGCCTTCGGGTGCCCGGGGGGTCCTGAACAAGATTCGGAGGAACTACCATGGCAGACGAACTGATCGACCCCTTCGTGGGCGACTCGGTCGGTCGCCAGGACAAGGCTCCGCCCGTCGCTGCCGACCTGGACGCGCGTCAGAACTACGCCAGGGAGAACCTGCCGGAGTTCCTCGACGGGATGACGTCCACGGAGACCCTCGCGGCTCCGGCGGGTTCGACCCAGGCTGCGCTCGTCAGCGGGGCGGAGACCTACGATCTCTCGGCTCTGGCGGATCTCTGCCTCGTCGTCGATGACTACGAGGGCAGCAAGACCCGAGCGAGCAGCAAGGGGGCGACCGTCTCGGGTTCCGGCCCTGGGCTGGACACCACTCTGAACTCGATCGACCAGGCGAAGGTCTCTCT
>JBDHKE010000146.1:0-8582 GCA_039586555.1 Gemmatimonadota bacterium
TCATGCCGATGGTCACCACGAACTGCGCGACGAAGTGGAACAGGAGGACCACCACGGCCCGGGCCAGGTTCGTGCCAAAGCTGATCTGGATGATGAGCAGGGCTCCTAGAACGCTGGCGCCGATCTCGATCCACGAAAGCCCCGCAGGGAGGAACGTGAACCCAAGGCTCAGGAGGTACTGGAAGATGCTAACCGCGATGGCGGCGACGAACGCCTTCCCGATCGTTGTGCCTTTGACGCCGGCCAGTATCGCTCCCAGATACAGGAAGAGCACGTTGCTGAGAATGACCCAGACGGCCGCCAGGACAGGGTTCAGGGGACCCGCTCCGGTCGGGATCATGAGGGGCGCCTCCTTGTACTCTTGGTCCACATTCAAGGAAACGTCTGGCCTCAGGCCTGGACAACAGGTATGGAGCCCGGGGAGTGCTCCTACACGCGGGGCGCCCTCGGGTGCCCGCCCGAGCCCCCGGGCGCCTAGTGCATTCAATCTGTCCCTCCGCCGCGGGTGTGCCCCTGCCCTCCAGCTCGCCGCACACTTCAGCTCGCCGCACACTTCAGCTCGCCCGCTCGCTTCATGTTGCCCCTTCACCCCCTCGCCCACATCATGTGCGTCACGCTGGGACCGCCCGGGTGGACCGCCTTTGAAGTCCGCTGGCCCAATCCGCCCAGCCGAGCAGGCGGCCGCACGCAGGGTCAGAGAATTCGCAACCGACAGAGGTTCTCCATGCGATACCGTACGATCTCCCCCGCGGCGTTTGTCGTGGTCCTCCTCGCCGCCCCGGTCGCCCCAACTCCCGCGCAGGCCACCCTGCAGCAGCCCCAGCAGCAGGAGGTGCCGCGCGCCCTGACCGCCGAGGACTACGCCCGGGCAAAGCGGTTCCTGCGGCAGAACACGGCCCCATTGGTGCTTGGCTCGTCCGTCCGCGCCACCTGGCTGGAGGGCGACCGGTTCTGGTACCGGAACGACATCCCCGAAGGATCCGAATTCGTGCTCGTCGACCCGGATGATTGGACCCGGGAGCGGGCCTTCGACCACGCGGGCCTGGCCGCCGCCCTTTCTCTGGCCGCCAGGGTCGCCTACGAGCCCTTCGACCTACCGTTCGGGGAGTTCCAACTCACCCCCGACGGTCGATCCATCACCTTCGACGTGGATGAGCGCCGCTTCACCTGCGACCGTCGGGGTGAGCGGTGCACCGAAGTGGAGCGCTTACCCCAGGGCTCGGCCCGCAACGCCGTGGCTTCCCCCGATGGCACGCGAGCTGCCTTCATCCGTGACCACGACCTGTGGGTTAGGGATCTCGAGACGGGCGAGGAGAGCCGGCTCACCACGGACGGAGTCGAGGACTTCGGCTACGCCACCAACAACGCGGGTTGGACGAAGAGCGACCGGCCGGTCCTCCTCTGGTCACCGGATTCCAGGAAGATCGCCACCTTCCAGCACGACGCGCGAGGCGTCGGGATGATGTACCTGGTGTCCACCAACGTGGGCCACCCGAGGCTGGATGCCTGGCGTTACCCCCTGCCAGAGGACACGGTCATCTTCAGGATCCACCGGGTGGTGATCCATCTGGACGGCCCCCGCACGGTGCGCCTCCAGATGCCGCCGGACCAGCATCGCTCCACCATCTGCGACCACATCGCCTGCCGGGGAGTGGGGTTCGCCGACGTGGAGTGGGCTCCCGACGCTTCCCGGCTCGCCTTCGTCTCCTCTTCCCGTGACCACAAGCAGGCATGGCTGCGCGTCGCCGATCCCGAAACCGGGGCCGTCCGCGACGTTCTGGAAGAGACGGTGGAGACGTTCTTCGAGTCGGGCTTCAACCGGGCCAACTGGCGCGTGCTCCCGTCCTCCAACGAAGCCCTGTGGTACTCCCAGCGTAGCGACTGGGGACACCTCTACCTCTACGACCTGGAGACCGGCCAGCTGAAGGATCAGATCACCAGTGGCCAATGGAACGTGCTCCAGGTGCTGCGCGTCGACGAGGAGGACCGCCGCATCTACTTCACGGGAGCGGGACGGGAGCCGGGCGACCCCTATTTCCAGTACCTCTACAGCGTCCGCATGGACGGGTCCGACCTGCGGCTCCTCACACCGGACAGCGCGAACCACACGGTTACCTTCTCGCCGTCGGGTCGCTACTTCGTGGATAGCTACTCCACTCCCGTCGAGCCGCCGGTCGCCGTTGTTCGGGATACCCGTGGGCGGGTGCGCCTCACCCTGGAGGAGGCGGATATCTCGCGACTCGTGGAGTCTGGATGGCAGCCGCCCTCGCCGTTCAGTGTCAAGGCGAGGGACGGCGAGACCGACCTGTACGGGCTGATGTACCGGCCCACCCATTTCGATGAGACAGAGAAGTACCCCGTCATCAACTACATCTACCCCGGTCCCCAGACGGGAAGTGTGGGCAGCCGCAGCTTCAACCCCTCCAGGGGCGACAAGCAGGCGGTCGCCGAGCTGGGCTTCATCGTGGTGGAGCTGGACGCCATGGGAACGCCCATGCGCTCCAAGTCCTTCCACGCCGCGTACTACGGCAACATGGGCGACAACGGTCTCCCCGATCAGATCACCGGCATGAAGCAGCTCGCCGAACGGCATCCATGGATGGATCTGGACCGGGTGGGAATCTATGGCCACTCCGGAGGCGGATATGCCTCCACGGACGCGATCCTGCGCTATCCGGACTTCTTCGACGTCGCGGTCTCCGGAGCCGGAAACCACGACAATCGCAACTACGAGGACGACTGGGGCGAGAAGTGGCAGGGTCTCCTGGAGACCTATCCCGACGGGACCACCAATTACGACAACCAGGCGAACCAGCTCCTGGCGGAGAACCTGAAGGGGAAGCTGCTGCTGGCCCACGGTACCATGGACAGCAACGTGCCTCTGTACAACACACTTCTGGTGGTGGACGCTCTGATCGCGGCGAACAAGGACTTCGACCTCATCCTCTTCCCCAACCGCGGCCACGGATTCAGCAGCGAACCATACATGATGCGCCGGCGCTGGGACTACTTCGTCCGCCATCTGATGGGCGCGGAGCCGCCGCCGGAGTACGAGTTCCGAAGTGAGGAGCGGCGCGGAGCGCGACCCAGGTAGGGAGCAAGAGAACCAGGGTCGCCGGCGACCCTGCCGTCCCCTGGCGACCCTGCCCTGTCGATGAGGGGCGACTCGGGGCCGGCGGTCAGGCGGTGCCCCCCCGTACTGCCCGCCCCACGATCAAAGTGATGTTGTCGGTGCCCCCGTCGTCCAGGGCGTCCTGGAGCAGGGTCTCGCATGCCTGCTTCGCCGAAGTCATGTCCAGGAGTCGCTCGCGGATGCGTTCGTCGGACACGTGCTTCGTGAGTCCATCGCTGCACAGAAGGTGCACGTAGTCCCATCCCTGCTGGACGCCGGTGACCACAGGAATGGTTTGAGACCCTCCGATCGCGCTGGACAGCACATGTGCCCAGCGTGTGCGGGACGCGTCGGTTCGGCTGAGAATGCCCTGGTCCACCAGATCCTGGGCCACGGTCTGGTCCCGGGAGACCTGCGTCAGCTCGCCGTCCCGGAGGAGATAGTAGCGGCTGTCACCCACCTGGAGCACGTAGGCACGCGGCCAGACCCCGAGCCACAGGGTGAGCGTGGTGGCCATCCCCTGCCGGGCAGGATCCTCCTCGGCCCGTCGCGCGATTCCCTCATGACATTTAAGGGCGGCCTCCTCCAACGCTAGCGCGAACGCCGGGTCGTCGGAGGAGTCCGCCGTGTAGTAGCAGTGCATGCTGTGCGTCAGGTACTCCGTCACCGCCTCCACCGCCAGCCGGCTCGCCTCTTCACCCTTCACGCCCCCTCCCACACCATCCGCGACCATGGCGAGGAAGGCCAGGCGTTCAGTACCCAGGGGTAGCTGATCCACGTTGGGAAGGCTGGAGAGGTGCACCTCCATCCGCTTCCTCAGCTCGCAGATTAGGAAATGGTCTTGATTGGCCTCCCGGACTTTTCCGGGATGGGTCAACCCGTAGACATCGATCTCCTCGGTGAGCGGCTTGTGAATGAGCGACCGAGGGGCGGTCGCGTTCACCGGGCTGTGCATCTGAGACCTCCATTCACGGCCGACGCAAACGCCATCGTCGGGGTAACCCCCGGGAAGAGACCATCTCCGAGACGAGCGCCGGGCGCTCCGTCTCGGGTCGCCCGGCTTCCCTTCGGCGCCTTTCAGTGAGTGCGAGCGAGGGCGCGTTCAGCCGCGAATCACATATCCTCTTCGGCCTCGGGTACGGTGCTGACGCCCATGTCGGCCGCCACTTTCCAGCTGCCATCGAGCTTGCGCCAGACCGTCATGTACTTCCCGGTATCCTCTTCGCCTTCATTGCTGAACGTCCAGGTACCCAGCTCCAGAGCCATGTCCCCGGACCCCGCTACCATCACCCTGTCCACGGTCCAGTTGACGCTGGCGTTCGGGGTCTGCGCCCACTCGGACTCCGCGTTGGCCTGAATGGCCGCGGGTCCCGTCAAGGGATCCTGATTCTCCGGGAACGCCATGCCGTCCGGCGCGAAGTTGGCCGCGGCCGCGGCGAAGTCCTTGGCCTGCACCGCCGCCATCCAGGCCATGGACGCATCGCGGATGGCTTGCTCCTCGGCAACCAGGTCCACCACGGGTTGAGGGGCCGGCTGGGCGCAGGCCATCAGCGCCGCGACACCGGCCAGGATCGGGATTCTGCTTCGACGAACGTTCATCGTTCCTCCATGAGGGGACGGCGGGAGAACCAACTCAAGCTGGAGCCCAGCACCGTTCCGAGTCAAGAAGGATGCGCGGCCCCCTCTCCCTGCCGCGGGTGGCCGCCAACCCCTATGTTCACCGAGCGAATGGAACCCTCACGGAGACCGAGTCCATGTCCATGCTTCCCATTCCCATGCGCCGACGTAATCCGGCTTTCGTGCACGCGCCGCGGTCCCTCGTGTCCGCGTCGTCGCTCCGGGCCGTGCCTTCACCCGCCGCAGGGATAACACTCGTCGCCCTGCTCTCGCTCACCGCCGCGCTCGCCGCTCCTGCCACCGCCCAGACCGGGGCGGACCTGGAGACGGCGTGGGCGTCTCTGGAGTGGCGTACCATCGGTCCCGCCGTCATGGGAGGGCGGGTCTCCGACATCGCGGTCGTCGAGTCGGATCCACGGATCTTCTACGTCGCCAGCGCCAGCGGGGGGGTCTGGAAGACCGAGAACCACGGCGCCAGCTGGGAGCACCTCTTCACGAATCATTCGAACGCGTCCATCGGAGCCATCGCCGTCGCGCCCTCGAATCCGGAGATCGTGTGGGTGGGCACAGGGGAGCCGCCCAACCGACAGAGCTCCGCCTGGGGCGACGGCGTCTACAGGTCGGAAGACGGCGGTAGGACCTGGGCCCACATGGGTCTGACCGACTCCCGTCACATCAGCCGCATCAAAGTCCATCCCGCCAACCCCGATGTGGTCTACGTAGGAGCCATGGGACACCTGTGGGGCCCCAACCAGGAGCGGGGCTTGTTCCGGACCACCGATGGCGGCGTCACGTGGGAGAAGGTTCTCTACATTGACGAGCACACAGGCGTCATCGATCTCGTCATGGACCCCGCAGATCCCGAGGTGCTCTTCGCCGCCACCTATCAGAGGCAGCGGACCGCCTGGGGCTTCAACGGAGGCGGGCCGGGGAGTGGCATCCATCGTTCCCTGGACGGTGGGACCACCTGGGAGGAGCTGACCCAGGGTCTTCCACTCACTGACAAGGGCCGCATCGGCCTGGACGTCTACCACAGGGACGGGAGTCTTCTGTACGCCATTGTCGAGGCCCGTCCGAGAGGGGGCTACGACCCGGTTCCAGGTGACGAGGAGATTCAGGAAGGCATCTACCGATCCACGGATCGCGGTGAGACATGGGAGCACATGAACGACCTCAACGAGCGTCCCATGTACTTCAGCCTCATCCGCATCGACCCCAACGATCCCCAGCGGATCTACGACGGGGGACGGCCGCTCTACATCTCCGACGACGCGGGCCGCACGTTCCGACGCGACGGGGCGCAGGGAGTCCACTCCGACCACCATGCTCTCTGGATCAATCCCGCCGACTCGGATCACCTGATCCTCGGCACGGACGGCGGCGCGTACGTATCGTATGACCGGTCCACGACCTGGACGATGCTGGACAACCTGCCCATCGCCCAGTTCTACGAGATCAGCGTGGACATGGAGACGCCGTACAACGTGTGCGGCGGCTTGCAGGACAACGGGACCTGGTGTGGGCCCAGCGCCACGTACTCGGTGCGGGGGATTCTCAACGCTCACTGGTCCAAGATCTACAGCAGCGATGGCTACCACACCAAGATCGATCCCCTGAGCCCCGACATCGTCATCGCCGAGGGCGAGGCTGGCCGGTTGGTGCGGATCGACCTGGGCACGGGGGAGGCGGCGCAGATCCGACCGCTCCCTCGCCCGCGCGAAAGCCAGGGAGTGAGGGCCGAATCGGGCCGGTACCGCACCAACTGGAATTCACCCATCGAGATGTCCACGCATGACCCCGCCACCATCTACTTCGGAGCGCAGGTTCTCCTCAGGTCCACGGATCGAGGCCAGAGCTGGCAGGAGATCAGCCCGGACCTCACGAAGAACGTGGACCGCGAGGAGCTGGAGATCATGGGGGTCCGGGGATCCGACATCCGCATCGCCAAGAACGACGGCACGGCCTCGTTCAGCACGCTGACCACCATCTCGGAGTCCCCCCTCGATCCGAACGTCCTCTACGTGGGCACCGACGATGGCAACGTGCAGGTCACGCGGGACGGCGGCCGCGGGTGGAAGAACGTGGCGGATGGAATCGACGTGCCCGGCGACTACTGGGTGAGCCGGGTCAAGGCATCCGCCGTGAGTGTGGGAACCGTGTACCTCACTCTCGACGGACACCGAAGCGACGACTTCCGGCCGTACGTGTTCGTGAGCGACGATTTCGGTGATCGCTGGCGACCCATCGTGAACGGTCTGCCCGATTGGTCCGTGAACACCATCGCCGAGCATCCACGCAACCCGAGCCTCCTGTTCGTCGGTACCGAGCAGGGAGTGTTCGTCTCCATCGATCGAGGCGAGCGGTGGGTGCCTCTCCGCAACAACCTTCCCACCGTGCCGGTGGATGACATCCTCGTGCACCCGAGAGAGAACGATCTGGTGATCGGAACCCATGGCCTGGGCATCTGGATCCTGGACGACATCACCCCCCTTGAGCAGCTCTCGCCGGAGGTGCTGGCGTCCGCCCTCCATCTGTTCCCGGTTCGCCCCACCGCTGCGTTCACCCGGCACTCCCACGAGGGACTCCCCCCGCAGGCGTATGCGGCTCCCAACCCTCCCTTCGGCGCGTTGATCCGCTATTACCCGGGCAGTCGCCTCCCTGGAGGCGAGGGTCGTGGTGAGGACAGCGTCACCCTCCAGGTGAAGAACCCGGAGGGCGAGACGGTGCGCACGCTCGTGGGGCCAGGAGAACCGGGGATCCAGCAGGTGGTATGGGACCTGCGCACCGGAGTCCCCGGCGTACCTCGCGAGGCGATGGAGGAGCTGGCGGGCTTTCCTGGTCCAACCGCGATGCCCGGTACCTACACGGTAAGCGTCGCCGGCCAAAGTGACGTGGCGGCTGTGGAGGTCGAGGTGAAGAGCGACCCACGGGTCTCGATCGCGCCTGAAGCCGCCGTCGCGCGCCACGGAACCCTCGTGGACCTGTACACGCTGGCCAGACCGCTCATGGAAGCGGACGACGTGCTGGACCAGCTCGTCGAGCGCGTGGGCTCCATCACATCGCCAGAGGCCCAAGAAGACGTGAGCGACAGGACCAGAGACGCAGCCATGGCGCTCCAGCTAGAGTTGATTCGTCTGGGCCAGACGCTGAGCCGCCGCATGCGACGGGACATCCAAAGGTTGATCTCCGCCGTGGAGGGCACCACCTCCCCGCCCACAGAGGACCAGGAGTGGCAACTGGCCGAGCTGTGGAGCAACACGGCAGACCTGCTGACTCGCGTCAACGCGATCGCTACGGAAGAGCTTCCCGATCTGGAGAGGAGCCTGGAGGCCCGGGGACCCTATCCCGAGATGCGACCCCTCTCCATGCCGGAGCGGCGGGGAGGGTAGGGGTTTGCGACGTCCTGGAGCGGAATCCCTTCATCAGGAGGTGAGACAAGCTCAAGGCTGTGAGGCAACCTCAGGAATGCGCCGTCAGCGTTCGATGTCGAACGGTAGCGGATAATCCACTCCGCAGCGCCTCTGGAAGTCCAGGCGACGCCGATCGAACTCCTGGAGCTTCTGGCGCCGCTGGATTTCCAACCTGGCCAGGATGGAGCGATAGGTGTCTAGTTGGGCGTGCCACCCGTAGATAGCCCCCCCTCCCCCGGCCTCTCGGATCCTTTCTTCGAGCGGCCGGATACGTTCTTCCTCATACACTCGCCGCTCGCCGTCTATCCTTCTGATTTCCTGCACGACCTGATCCAGCTGGAACTCCAGGTTTCGGCAGATTGGTGTGCCGGGTCGCATGGAGAGGCCTCCTGCCAGGGGAGAAGGGGCCCAACCGCATTGTCAAAGCATTCATCAGGTTCAGG
>JBDHKE010000341.1:0-2087 GCA_039586555.1 Gemmatimonadota bacterium
AGGTCGAGGAGAGAACCCGACTCGCCGGGCGCGCAGAGGCCCAGCGCCTCGAGGTGCTGCAGTTCCTTGTAGGAGTACTCGTCGTTCACCTCGGCGAAGTCGATCTCCATCCTCGGCGACCGGACGCCCGCCTGACCATACGCCATCTCCGCCGCGTACTTCATGTACATGGCCTCGCCGAAATCGTGGTGCTCCTGGAAGGTGGTTTCCGTGGCCCAGCCCACGCCGTGGACCCACACCGGGTCTTCCTGCATGCCGATGGCGAGATCCCCCCGGGCGAGGACGCAGACCACCGCGCCGTCGGCGTGCTGGGCGATGTCCATCTTCGTCAGGGGTTCGGCCACCGGTTCCGCGCAGAGCACGTTGGAGACGGCCAGGTCCGCCCCGTGGGCGGCCCGCGAATTGAGCAGGGCGTTCTGGCGGTTTTTCACCACCACCTTGGCGCACTGCTCGCGCGTGTTGCCCGTCTCCAGGAGGAAGCGGTTCATCTCCATGGCGGCGAGGGCGTGAGGGCTCTCCCTCAGCGGCCGCCAAAGGAAGGGGTCCGTGGCCATGGTGGTCAGGTCCCCCTTGGTGAGCATGTTCGACGCCTTGCTCATCCCCTGGACCGCCACGATGTCGGCGTAGCCCGAAAGGATGATCATCACGCCGTTGGCCAGGGACTGGATGAAATCTCCCGGCACCGTGTGGCACGACTTCAGCACCGCCCCCACCTGGTCCGGGGCGTATTCGTCCGAGATGGAGTACCCCTCGAACAGGTCCTCCGCCGTGCAGATGAAGGCGCCGATGTCCTGCGGTCTCACCCCCGCGTCGAGGTAGGCCTTCGTGGCGGCCTCGTGGGTGAGCTCCCGGTAGGAGACGTCCGGCGTGGTGGCCCGGAATCCCGTGGTTCCGATCCCGACGATGGCGACCTTATTTTCCATTCCTCAGCCTCCGGAGTGGACTTCGAAAGAACCGCGTGATTTACCACGCGGTCGCGAAGGCGTCAACAGGTTTCGAGTCAGTTTGCGCTCACCGGCGAAACCGGTGAGCGCAAACGCTTCTCGAAACGCTCAGTGGCTTTCAAACCATTGAAGGATCCGGTGGATCCGGTCGACCCGATGGTCCGGCTCCCCCGACCGCGAGAGTTCGTGGCCTTCCCGGGGGTAGCGGACGAAGCAGGCCTCCACGCCGTTCCGCTTCAGGGCGTTGTAGAACTCCTCGGCCGAGGGAATCGTGGCGGTGAAGTCGCACTCGGCGTGCATGATCATCGTGGGCGTCTTCACACGGTCGGCATAGTGCACCGGCGAGTGCTTCACCAGGAGCATGGGGTCGTCCCAGGGCGCGGTGTCGAATTCCCAGTCGAGCAGGC
The DNA here is from genome assembly GCA_039586555.1 of Gemmatimonadota bacterium. Classification (GTDB taxonomy): domain Bacteria; phylum Gemmatimonadota; class Gemmatimonadetes; order Longimicrobiales; family Gaopeijiaceae; genus JBDHKE01. Next base: position 1,352 of record JBDHKE010000341.1, read on the forward strand.
ACTGGGCATCGGACCCGTTGTACATGGAGAGCAGGTTGTACACGCCGCGCTGCGCTACCGCCGCGTTGAACCGGTCGTCGTGGGTCACGATCCAGGCGGTCATGTACCCCCCGTACGATCCCCCCGTGAGGTAGAGCCCCCCGGGGTCGCACCGCTTCTCCGCCACCATGCGGTCCACGCCGGCGAGGATGTCCTTCGAGTCGTTCACCCCCCAGTTCCGGTAAAGCATTCCCTTGAATTCCAGTCCGTACCCGCCGCTGCCCCGAGGGTTGCAGTAAAAGACGGTGTATCCCGCCGAGGCCAGCACCAAAAACTCGTGCCAGAACTCGTTTCCCCACATCACGTGGGGTCCCCCATGGACCTCCACGGCGAGACGGCCGGGCCGGGCCGGGTCGAAGTCCGGGGGCTTCATCACCCACCCCTGAATGGGGAGGCCGTCGTGCCCCTTGAAGCGGACCTCCTCCGGGGCGCTCATGTGGCGGCGCGCGATCAGGTCCTTGCACAAGGACGTGACCCGGCGTTCCTCCCCGTCCGGGGGGAGGACGAACAGGTCCGCCGGGATGTCCGGCGTGGTGGCGACGAAGGCGAGAGCGCCCGTGGCCCGCGACACGTCGAAGATGAGGACTTTCCGCAGGCCCCGCACGAGCTCCCGCGTCTTTACCCCCGCCGCCGGTACGGCATGGAGCCCGATGTCGCCCTCGCGGGGGCCCTGGAACAGGACTTCCTTCCCGTCGTG
>JBDHKE010000034.1:0-31366 GCA_039586555.1 Gemmatimonadota bacterium
CCCGCCAACGGCATCGGTGGCCTCGAACAACACCCACGCCCCTGCCAGATATGCGAGCGCCCACTGGACGAGCTTGCGCTCCTTGAGGCGCTGGAGGAGGGAGGGGTCAGGCATCATGCCTCCCGCTCGATTGGGGAGCGGTCAGCAAGAGCCTTTGTAAGCCGTTCGAGCGGAACGTCCATGGGTGCGACTCCCAGTACGGCCAGGAGCGAGCGCCGGGGTCAGGTTCCAGGCCTCAGGGCGCGACTGTGGTCAGTTTGTGAAAAGATACTCGGGGCTGCGTTTGCAGGCCAACGAGGGAGGTGGCCTCTCATCCCCCGATGAGGTTGATGGCCATCGTCACGAACAAGGTCGGTGTGGACGTGCCACGGGGCTAGGTGAAATAGAGGGCGAGGACGTCTGTGTCGGGCATGGCCAGGGCCACCGTTCCGTCTGATCCCGCATGGCAGAAGGCCGGCAGTTCCGGCCCCGACCCGGGGCGAGACTGGAAAGTGGCAATCTCATCGCCGCCGCCAGGTTCTATCGCCGCGCCCTACTACCGCCCGCCCGGGTCGGTCAGACTCGTCCGCGCGCTCCGGTATGGCTGGAAGTCCGACCCCCAGTCCACTCCGACCACTTCCAACCACACGTCCCGGGCGTCCACGTGGACCACAAGGTAGTGGTACGGGTTGTCACCCCGCTTCGGACCCGGGCGGACCAGATGGGTGACCCGAACCGAGTCGGCCGCAGCTTCCTCTAGGTACGCCCTGAGGTCGGGCTCCCCCCGGTACGGGTAAAGCGGCGCTCCACCCCCTCCGCTCACGATCTGGTCCATCCGCCTCCACTGGCCGCTCCCGTCCCGGTACCGCTCGATCCAGTGCTCGAAGAGATGTTCGTGCCCGGTGAACACCAGATCCACGCCGTGATCGCGGAAGAGGGGCATCCAGCGGGCCCGGACCGCGGCGGTGGGACGTTCCACGCGATAGCCCCCGTGAGGCCCCGATGAGTACACCGGATGATGGAAGAAGGCCACCACATGGACGTATCGCTCGCTGTCCAGGCCCTCGAGCTGGTCAGTGGCCCAAGCGAGCTGCGTGGGGTCCTCCGCGATGTTGGAGTCCAGGGCGAGCACGAAGGTGTTCCCGTACCCGAACGCGTAGGTCGGGTAGCCGTCCAGCCTCCTCGTGGCACCGTCCGGGGGGATCAGCCTTGCCAGTGCCGAGAGGTAGTTTCGGAGGCCCTGCTGGCGTCCCGGCGCGTCGAGATCCGCCGCCCCGGTGATGTCGTGGTTTCCCGGAGCGAGGAAGTAGGGGACTCCGGCCTCCTGCGTGAGCCGGTTGATGAGCCCCACGAAGCTGACGTTCCACTGTGCCGGGTCCCGTCCGTTGACCACCGCATCGCCGCTCTGTAGCACGAAGCGCACCGGGTCGGGCCCGGCCTGAAGAGAGGCGATGGTGCGCAGCATGGACTCCACGATGAGGGAGTGCTCGTATTGGGGATCCTCCCCGTCCCGGCGTCCCCGGGTGTCGCCGTAGACGATGAACGAGAAACGGTTCGCTTCGGCGCTTTCCGCTTCGGGTGGAAGGGGTAAGCGGGGGGCCTCGATGGCGACCACCTCCTGCGGAGACGCTCCCGGGCCGGAAGGCGGGACAACCTGGGCGCCGGATCCGCCGGGCATGGCGAGATACGCCGCGGCAACCAGAGCCCACGGTCCGAGATCCTGGAGAAGCTGCGGCAGGTCCACACTATCAGTTAAGAAGATCTTCATCGATGGCTCTCCGGGCTCATCATCGTCCGAAAGCGACTCGGCTCATGCCTCCTCAGGTCACCGACCGAGGCCCTGAAACTTCTACTCGACCGCGCGGACGGCTAGCCCAATTCATCGCGGCCATCTCGCAACTTTCTCAAGACTGCATCCCCGCGCGGCGACAGCCGATATCCCACCTTGAGACTCTCGGTGAGGCCGAGCGCCTTGAGCTTGCGGACGTTGGCCTTGAACTTGACCCGATCCATGCCGAAGTCCCGAGCTAGATCGGTGGCGCGCTCTCCCGGCCTTTCGCGGATAAGTTCCAGAAAGCGGAAGGTCCAAGACCCCAGAGCACCTCGCGAATCGAGGCGTGCCAGACGCTGTAGGACCTCCTCCAACTCCGCACCCTCGGGGATCTCGTCGCGCAACGCTATACGCGGATCGGGACCAACCACAGAGAGCCGGACCCGGTAGACATCGCCCTCAGCACGCAGCAGCAGCCGAGACCGAAGCGCTTCGAGATCCACAAATCCGGCCGCCATCGCCTCAGCCTCCGTGATTCCCTCCAGGTCGACCATGTCCACGGCCTCCATCGCCAACTGGCCGACGGAGGTGAGGAGCCTGCCGCCGGTCCTCACAGTCGGCCGTCGCCACCGTCGAAAGACGAGCGAGATGGAGCCGTTCTCGATTCCTTTCAGAGTCTCTTGTTTGAGCAGCATGTCATTGGCATCAAGGGGGTGCGGTCCAACTGCTTTCTGACCGCCTGTAGCCATCCACCGCACCGCGGCTACACCACATGCCGCGCTCGGTACGGGAACAGTGTGCCGTGTGGACGGGTCGTCCTCCGAACCCAATTCTCGCGTTCGAAGACCCGTCTGTCGAGCCCAACCGGGCCGGCGAACGCCTGGCAGGAGGACCCGCTCCGGCTCCGGACTTCGGGTGCGATTGAAGCAGGGCCGACAAGTGGCACAGAGTCCGGCTAACTGCGCCAGTTGTGCAACGAACCAAGCGTAGCGGTCGGCGAAGGCCTGACTTGAATGTGATCACGGGACGCATTGACAGCGGCGAGCGGTGTCCGCCGTTTGAGCGACGCACTCGCGCTGGTCACGATCTTCGAAGACGGGGAGCCAGCGCAGTGCCGTGACAGGGGGTCGGGTCGCGAGACCCGCCTCTCCTTCGGCCCTCCACCGGCCGGCTCAAAGGTGGTTTCGAAGATGCGGGAGGACACAGAGTCTCGATATCGCCGGGGCGTCGCCCTGTGGGCTGATCGCGACCTCGACGGAGCAGTAGAGGTACTGGAGGCGGCGCTTGCCGTCAGCCCAGGACCGGTGCGAGACGGCTGGTGGTTCGCCGTGTCCCGGGCTCTGGCTCAGATCGCGATGGAGAGCGATGATCTCGATCCTGCCGAGCGGCATCTTCGCCGCCTGCCCGGCTCCGGTGTGGGTGACGCTCAGACCGCGGCCCTCCGGGGACGCCGCCTGTTGCTGATGGGCGATGGTGACTCCGCTGCCGTCGAGATCAGCGCGGCGGTGGGTCGGCTCAGCGAGGAGCGGGCGCAGGATGTGGGATCCCTGATGAACGGTGCTCTCGCCTTGATGTGGTGCGCGGAGAGCTTGGCCGAGCTCGGGCTCGGGCACGAGGCATCGGATCTGGCTTCCCGGGCCCGTGCTCGCACGGCGCGAGCGGGAGTGGATGATCCGGTGGTGGGTGCGGTGCTCACGCTGATCGAGGCGGCTGCGGCGCGCCTTCTGGGTGACTCCAGCCGAGCAGTCGAACTTCTCGCCCAAGTGGATCGAACGGTGTCGGGCGATGTCGACGCGCAGACGATCCGAGAGAGGGCTCGGCTTGCCTGGGACGACGGAGATCTCGTCACCGCCGACCGGCTGTATAGCGACGCCATTGCCCGGTCCGGGTCGCTCGGCTATGTGGCGCTTACTCGCCAGATCGCAAGTGAGAGGCCGGTAGGCCCGCCGCGACTGCGGATCGATCCCGACCCCATCGAGAACTGGGCAGAGCGACAGCTGAAGCAGGTCCTGGCCGACCACCGGCCCTACGCAATCGTCGTGAGGCTCGTGGTGGATTCGCACCCGGGCCGCTTCTCGGACCTAGAAGAACGGGTGAAGGAAACCCTGGCGGCCAACCGTGACTTGGGTTTCGTCGACGGGACCGGCACTGACGGCGAGGTCTGGGAGCTGTTCATCGACGGCGACGACCCCGAGGCACTGTGGTCCGCCATTCGCCGGCACATCGAGCTTGCGAGCCCGGCCCCTGGCAGTGAGCTTGACATCCGCCGGGCTGGTCTCGTCGAGACGATACCTCTGGAGGCGCAGGGGATCGGCTGATCAGCGACGCGGGGGCCTCACTGGTGATGCCGCGCCGGCTGGCGTTCCCCACCATCCCGCTGTGCGTTTCGGCGTCTCCATCCCCACGTCGGCGCCTATGTCGAGCCCGACGCGGTGGTCGATCTAAACAGGGAGGTCAACATGCAAAAGGCATTGGGAGCTCTGTTCTTGGCACTTCTGGTCGCGGCTCCGGCTGCCGGCCAGTCAGCAGACGGCCTCAAGGTCTTCATCTCCGTCGACATGGAGGGGATATCGGGGGTCGTGAACCCGGAGGAGACGAGTAGGTCGGGGCAGGATTACGGCTACTTTAGAACAATCATGACCAACGAGGTGAACGCCGCCATCGAGGGCGCGCTGGCGGCCGGCGCGATCGACATCGTGGTGCGCGACTCCCACGGCTCGGCGCGCAACATCCTTCCCGAGCTCCTGAACAGGAATGCGCGGCTGCTACGGGACTGGTCCGGCAGCCACATGGTCATGATGGAGGGGATCGACGAGACCTTCGATGCGGCTATCTTCATCGGTTACCACGCCAAGGCCGGCACGGTTGACGCCATCATCGATCACACCTCATCGGGCAACGTCACCAACGTCGAGATCAACGGGGTCTCCATGCCGGAGGCCGGCTACAACGCGTTGATGGCAGGTTACTACGACGTCCCGGTGGTCTTCGTGGCGGGAGACCAGGCCGTCTGCGACCAGGTTCAGGAGCGGTTCGGCGAGGTGGAGACGGTTGCGGTGAAGGAGGGAATCGGTGCTGCGTCGCTGGGCCTTCACCCGGAGGTCGCGCGGGAGATGATCCAAGCCGGAGTCGAGCGTGCGCTTGGAAACATCGACAGCTACCGGCCCTACAAGCTGGACCCACCGTACACGCTGGTGCTGACGATGAAGACCGAGGCGGTCATCTACGAGGGAGCTTTCTATCCCGGCGCCGTGCGGACGGGTGACTGGGAGCTGACCTACACCAGCGACGACATCATGGAGATCATGCGCGCCTACCAGTGGATGAGGAAGTGAGATGGTAGTGGTTGCGCAGATTGCCGGCCGCGAACCTTGAGGGGCTGCGGTGAGAGAGAAGCGCCGTCCGACCACCTCACTGCCCCAACTCCAGGCCGAGGATTCTGAGGACTTCGTCCACACTGCCCTCCAAATCCCTGTACATGGAGAGCTTCACAGCGGTCACGGCCAACCGACTGACCATGATGTTCCTGAATGCCCGATCCGCAGGCAAGCTGCGGACATCCACAGTCGGAGGCAGTATCTCGACAACTGAATCAGTGCCAAACAGGTAGTGCGGCAGGTACGCAGCCAGATCCAAACGAGTCAGCAGGTGCTCGGTAACATCCCTGTTCCAATTCTCCGCCGCATGCTCTTCTACCCCACTAATCGTCTCCACCCTGACCTGGAAGTGCGCCAGAAGCGTCCGTAGAGAGTCGCTTCCTAAGACCTGGAGGCTGGAAGTATTCAGAAGTTCCTGGTAGGTGCGGAGACTCGGAGAAAAGCTGACGTTGGTGTCCCGGAACACCTGGGTAACCAAGCTCATCACGGAATCTGCATCGGGAGTGGGGGCTTCCGTCGCCCCGAAGAGAACCAGCCTTTGGATGCTCTCCAGCACGGCGTTCTGAGTCTGGATCTTCTGTTCGAGATCCGTCCGGTTCTCTCGGAAGTCCTGCTCCAGGCTCACCAGATACCGATGCTCTCGCTTGGCCAGTTGACGACCCCCCCACCAGGAATCCAGTGAGAAGGCAATCAGAATGCCGATGACGACGATGAACAATTCACCGAACGTATAACGCCACTTTTGATCTCGTAGTCCGCGAAACATCTGAACCTCTCGGAAGACGAGTCAGGCTCCGTGTTCCAGTCACTGAAGAATGGTGGGCCAACGACGCGGTCACGGCACCCATGGTCCTGCTGGCCCCTAAGGCTGAATCACCCCGAGATCGCCCTGGATCTCCATGTAGGTGCCCAGAGCCTGCGACGCGAGCTGAATCTCACTCAGGACCCGCTTTGCCGGCTGTCCCTCCAACTGGTACGGTTGGGACAGACCCGTCCCCCGGCCGGCGATGGGCAGGATCTCCACTTTGGCCACGCGATCCGGCTCCAGCGTGAGACGAGTCATGAAGTTGTCGTCCCAGTAATCGTGATTGTGTCCGAAGATGAGGTTGCCCATGGAGTAGACGATCACGCCGCCGTCGTAGATCTCCACCCCCCTAGGCAGGTGGGGACCGTGACCGAGAATGATGTCCGCACCCGCGTCGATGATCCGCCTCGCGAACTCCTGGGCCTGAGGATGCAGCTCCCGGGTGTTCTCGATCCCCCAGTGGAAGGACAGGATCACGTGGTCCACCTGGTCCCGCACCCGCGCGATGTCCTCGGCGATCAGGACGGGATCCAGTGGAACCATCCCGGCCCGGTCCGGCAGCGCGAAGGCCGAGGTGCCCGCATTCGAGTACGCCGCGTACGCGAGGAGGGCAATCGATACACCCTCGACCTCGGTGATGAACGGACGGCGCGCGTCCTCGAGGTTGGTGCCGGTGCCTACCGCGGCGACGCCCGAGTGCCAGAGTGCTTCCTTCGTGTCCAGCAGCCCCTCTCCTTCGGCGTCCAAGGCATGGTTGTTGGCGGTCGACACGACATCAATACCTGCCCAGCGCAGCCCCTCGGCGAAGATGGCCGGCGCACGGAACGCACCGCTGCGACGGGCCCTGTCGGAGAGCGGGTTCTCGAGGTTCACGTATGCGATGTCCGCCTCTCTCAAGACCGGAGCGATCTTCCGGAAAGGGTGACGGGCCATGGCGACGGGATCATCGAATTCGAGCTCGTAGCGAATCGCCACCAGGTGGTGACTGTCGGGCGAGTCCAGAAGGTGTCCCCTGGATTCCAGCTGATCACGGCTCTTGGGGACATTGAGGTACGGAAGCCGGTGCCACGCACCCTCCTCCGCCTCGGGCGGATCCCAGTAGACGTCGGGCACTCGGACGATGCGCGACCATTCTACGTCACCACCTGCCACGAGGGTGATCTGTTGGGCCTTCGCGTCGGCGGCGGTCAGCAGACACGTGGAGATCAGGATTGTCGTGATGGGTGGGCGAACAAACCTCATGCGATCCCTCCGTCAAGTCCTACCGGCATGTACGGGGCAGCGACGCGGGGCCCCTCGACGTCGGCTCCCCCGTGTCGAGGCTCCCAGCTCCGCACGGCCGTCCCCTAGACAAGATGGGAGGGGCGTGAGAATGGGGTCAAGCGAACGGAGCTCCCCGATTCCTTCTTACTCCTTGGGTCCCGATGGGCCCGTTGTGGTTGCGCCCCCATGAGCGAGGTGTGAGGATCCCGCAACGCTTGTTGAGAGCCCATTCTTGGAGGGGCCGAACGTGAAGTGGGTTCGTCGAATAGAGGTGACCGTAGTCGCGGTCCTGGCTCTGGCCTATGTCGCGGCGCTCGTCACCTACGAGTCTACGAAACGAGGGACCTTTCGAGCTCTCCGGGCCGGGAGCACGGTCGCGGAGACGAGCAGCGAGCCCGTGGAGTACGCCGCTCAGGGTGACGCCCCGCCAAGATCAAGTTCTTCCCCTGAACACTGGACTTGACACCGATACGATCACCGCCGCGGTCGTCATCAACAGGAAGAAGGCCATCCCGGAACTCTCGAACCTCGAAAGACCGAGATCGCCTATGACGTTGAGGGATGTATGGAGGAGCAGAGCGACGAGTAGACTGCCTCTGGAGCGTAGATAGAACCACGTGAACAGGATAGACAGAGGCATAGCGTAGATGATCCGCGTCAGGATTGCCCCCAGTCCTTCGACAACGAAGCCGGCGTAAAGATCGATCGGCAGGTGCCACAATCCCCACACAAAGCCGAGGACCAGGGATGCGGCGAGCGGGTTCATCCTTCTGAGGAGCCCGGGCAGGAGAAAGCCGCGCCAGCCGATCTCTTCTCCCAGGGAACCTCCCAACATGAGATTGTGACAGAACAAGACCAGGACGATCCAAGTGGATCCGGGAACGCCACCTTGAAGGGCCGAGATCTCCAACGCCCCGCCCTGGGAATTCACGATGAGCCAGGCTATCAGAAAGAGGCCGGGCAGGAAGACAACGGAGAGAAACACCCACCCGCCATTCGGTTTCTCCTGAACCTCCCCGGTTTCAGGACCGAGAAGGCGCCTGTTCAAAGGAGAGAAGAACAGGATGATCAGGGTCCCGGCAATCAAGGTGGCAATCGACGGAAGCAGAGGGAGCTCGGCGATCTTCGAGGGCGAAGCCGTGGCGGTGAGGACGCCCGGTACGGCCAGGGGCAGGAGAAGCACCGGGAGTATGCGCAGATTGTTCTGGCGCAGCTCCTTCCAGGTGGCGCCGGACACAATCAGCGCCGCCAACGATGGGCCGAAGACGCCCAACTGGGCGACAAGCCAACGAAAGTCGTAAACCCCCGTGCCACCGCGCGGAAGCACACCCGACAGTACCCAGATCGGCCACGACAGCGAACACAGGATGACAAGGAAGATCCAGAGGGATCGGCCGGATTTTTTGCCTCTACGGGCGGGGGACGTCTCCATGTGAGACCCTTCTCAGCGTCATCGCGGTCGAGCTTTTCTCAGGTGGCGCTTGAAGACGCTCAGCAGTTCAGTTGGGCCCGGCTGGCCGCAAAGGCAAGCGATACTTGGATGTGATCTCCCCGGCCATCTCCCGGCTGAGACGTCAGTCGATGGTGAGAACTCCCTCAGGGTCAACCTGATAGAACCAGGCCATGAGCCCGTGCTCCGCGGCGGTCGCCTCCTCCCGGAGTGGGAAGCTGTCCCAGATGATCACCTCGGGCCGACCATCCGAATCTCGGTCGCCTAACCACGGCAACGGCGACGGGCTGAAACCCTGGAGGGTTCGCCACCTGAGCGTGTTCGTCATCAGGCAAAACCCTTTCTGAGGGACGGTTTGCCCAGGTTCCGCCAAGCCGATGGCCACGGTCCAGTAGCGACCGCTCCCGGTTGGGCCGTCTGCGGCCACCAAGACATCGAAGCAATCAGCTGGCTCCCTCACCCGATTAGCGTCTGCAATGGAATCGCAGAGGGTATCGGCCTGCATCGTCCGGTAAGGCGGGCTCATCAGGCAGGTCGAGGTTTCCTGACCGCCGGCCCAACCCGTGGCTCCAGGCCAGAGGACTGCGGCCATTAGCAACCGCTTCTTCATGCTCCCTTTCTCGCTCGTGGTTGGCGACCCTGCGGCACCGGCCCCGTAAGACCGCGGAGCAACCAAGCCTGCACAAGAGCTGGGCGCCGACCTCACTGCCCACAAGCAGAGGGATGAAGGTGCCGACTCGCAGGTGACTCGGATGCCGCTGAACTCGCGGCTCCGAACCGGGTAGTGCCGAGTTGCCCCGACAGGGGCGGGAGAGCAAGTTCCTCGGCCAATCGGGCCGGCAGCTCCCTGGTTCGACCACTTCCGCTCACGGAGACCCACATGTTTGGGCTCAAGCGGTTCATTCACGAGATCCACCGTCGATCCGTCTGGCAGGTCGTCGGCATCTACCTGCTCGGAGGATGGATTGCGCTCCAGGTCGTCGATACGCTGACGGGCGCGCTCCAGCTTCCGGATTGGTTCCCCTCCTTCGCGCTGGTCCTCCTCGTGATCGGCTTTCCGATCGTGCTCGCGACCTCGTTCGTCCAGGAGGGGATCGCGGGTCCGGGGTCTCCGCGGACTCCGCCGACCGAGCATGCGGAAGGGGAGCCGGTCGACGTGCTGCCGTGGGGCACCCTCGGCCGGCTGTTCACGTGGCGGAACGCGATCCTGGGAGGAATGGCCGCGTTCTCCCTGTGGGGCGTCATCGCGGCGCTGTGGGTGTTGAGGATGGGTGTGCCGACTCCCGCGGCCGAGAGGGGCCAAGCCGGGGCGGACATCGCGCTCCGCGCGAACGCGCCACTGCCGGCGGTGGCCGTCCTCCCCTTTTCCGATCTCAGCTCGGAGCGCGATTTCGCCTTCTTCGCCGATGGCGTTCACGAGGACATCCTGACGAACCTGTCCAAGCTGAGCGGGCTGCTGGTGCTGTCGCGCACGTCCGTTATGCGGTATCGGGACACGCAGAAGCCGATGCCGGAGATCGCGGCGGAGCTCGGAGCCACTGCCATGATCGGGGGAAGCGTTCGCCGTTCGGGCGACCGGGTCCGTATCACGGCTCAGCTGATCGACGCGCAGAGCGATGCCCACCTCTGGGCTGAGACCTACGACCGCGATCTGTCGGATGTGTTCGCCGTGCAGTCGGAGATCGCGTTCGCGGTCGCGGAGGCTCTGCAGGCGGCCCTCGGGCCGGGAGAGGTCGGCCGCGTCTCCAAGCCCCCCACGGCAGACCTGACTGCATACGACCTCTACCTCGAAGGCCGCCAGGCGTACGCTCGATACGAGGATCTCGAGAACGAACGCGCGATCCAGCTCTTCAAGAGAGCGATCTCGCGCGACTCCACATTCTCTGGAGCATGGGCAGGGCTCGCGAACGCGTATGCGCAATACGTGAATCGTTGGGCGGGGGCCTTGGAGTGGGCGGATTCGGCTATGGCGGCTGGCGAACGGGCAGTGCGGTTGGATCCCGAAAGCTCGGAAGCGTACAAGGCGCTCGGGCTCGCGCGCAGCCAGGCGGGTCGGCTCGAATCCGCTGTGGCAGCTTATCGCAGGTCGCTCGAGCTCAACCCCAACAACTCGAGCGCTGCCCACAACCTGGGTGTCGAGAGCAGCGTCCTGGGAACAGGGCGGCTGGACGAGGCGATCCGCTGGTACCACCTGGCCGGCCGCCTTTCACCGGATCCCCTGACCACGGGCCGGTTGGCCGAGGCCTATGCATACCTCGGTCTCCACGATCGGGCCCGCCGAGTCGTCGAACAGAGCGGTCAGATCCGCGGTGCGTCACCCCACTCACTGTGGCCGCTGGTGCTGGTCGCCTATGCCGAGGGGCACGCGGACACCGTGTTGGCCTTGTCCTCGGAGTACGCGGCTGCCGAGCCGAGAAACGCTGCGTTCAGGGCTCGAGCCGCGTGGACCGCCCTCTGGGCCGGCGAGCTCGAGCTGGCGGAGTCGCACGCTCGGGATGCCCAGCGCCTGGCTCCGAACGGGGTGTTGAGCTACAAGAACCCGACCACGGTACTGGGGAGTGTGGCGCTGGCACGTGGGGACACCGCCGCAGCGCGACAGCATCTCGAAGCGAGCAGGAGGTTCTTGAGCCTGTACATCGAGCGCGAGAGGCTACGTGCTTTCGCCCAGTTTCAGCTCGGCATCATCCATGTCCTGCTGGGCCGGGGCGACGAGGCGCTCCGCTCCCTCGAACAGGCGGCTCCGGTCATCGCGGTTCCCTGGTGGCTCGAACGGGAGGCCGCCTTCGACCCGCTCCGAGGCGATCCGCGCTTCGACGACCTGCTGCGACGCGCGCGAGACCGTACCGACAAGCTTCGGCGCCTGGTGATCGAAGACGAACGGCGGGGCAGAGCCGAAGCCTCGTAGCCTGCGGCGCTCCCACAAGGGCGGCCCATCCATGCTCGAAGTCACCATCGTGAGTCTTCCCTTGAAAGCCGTTGCCAGAGACTTGCAGACCCATCGAGGTGAAGGAGAGTCCTATCATGAAGAGAAGAGATTTCGTCGTCTCGTCCACATTCGGTGCGCTTGGCTTGCGGACGGCCAATCTACCCATCGACAGAGTAGGTTCTCCGCTAGCGTTCCAGGCTCAGACACGCAAGATCTTGATCGCTGGTGGGGGATTCAGTGAAGCCTTCATTCGGTATTTGGCGTCCCTTACTGGAAAGAGTAGACCCAGACTCTGCTATCTACCTACCGCTTCCGCTGATCGTGCCACTGGCATCATTCGATGGTATCAGGATTGCGCCCCGCTCGATGTTGTTCCCTTCGTTCAGGAGAGCTTCATCAGTAGCTACCGAATGGACAGGGGTTTTGAAGAAGTCCTGTTGTCCATGGACGGCATAGTTGTTTCGGGGGGAAACACTCTCAATCAGCAGGCAATATGGAGAGCCCAGGGAATAGATGAGGTTCTCAAGGAAGCCTGGGATAGAGGGATTGTGCTCGGCGGGGCCAGTGCCGGTTCACTTTGCTGGTTCGAACAGGGAACGACAGATTCGAGGCCGAAAGAGCTTACGAAGATTGAATGCCTGGGATTCATAAGAGGAAGCCACTCCCCTCACTACGATGGCGAAGGGCAGCGCAGGCCCGTGTATCATAGACTGATAAAGTCGGGTGAATTGAAGCCTGGATACGCCTGCGACAATGATGCCGGAATGTACTTCGAAGACAATGAAGTCCGAAGGGTCGTTCACACTCGTGAGGGCGCCAAGGTCTACTATGTGAGTCTCGTGGGTGGCGAGATAGTCGAGGAAGTCTTGGAATCCGAGAGAATCGAATAGGCGGGCGACTCTCGGCAGGAGGCAGCCCCTAGATGATCGACCCGAGGGCTGATATCCGGGCCCCAAGCCTCGACAGCGGCGCCTCCATGGCCAGTGAGGCGGAGGTCCCGCGTCGGGCAGCGTTCCTCCCAGGTCGTAATGAAGGCGATGACAGCCCTTCGTTCCTGAGGAAGATGGTCGCATAACGTTGTTCCCACCCCCGTCGGGACCGGCTGAAGGGCTCGAGCCCCCAGTAGCACCAGCTCCATACGTCTCCGCGGATCTTCCGTGCCTCCTCATGGATCTCCCTGATCCAGACCTTCAAGGGCGTCAACTGATAGCGGCGTACCAGGCGCTGGCGCATCCCCAGGTCCATTCCGTCCAGGAAGAGCGCGGCTCGCGGGTTGAGCAGTGCGACAATGTTGCGGAATACCTCCTTCGCGACCTTCGGTCGGTAGTTGAACAGGAGGTTCTGGGCAAAGACGATGTCAGATCTCCCCGCGCTGGTGACGAAGGCGGGGTCGAGGATATCCCCGTACGAGACTTGGACCACCTCGGCGACCTCCTTCCGGATTCGGAAGAGACCATCATCGGCGAGCTGGAAGGTGTGGGAAACGAAGGCGTCGGTGACGCGGGGGTGTGCTCTCACTTGCTCTGGCGTGTACTGGGCCCGCCGCGCCCGGTCGATCATGTCCGGGTTGTTGTCGTAGGCCTTCACGGTGAACTCGACGTCCGGCCGTCTCCAGAGGAGAACCGACGCGATGGAGAAGGGCTCAGCCCCGTTTGCGCACCCGATCACCGTAATCGTGAGAGGCCTCTGTTCGTCTTCCGCCAGGAGAAAGTCGAGGACCGGCCCGGCCAGAGCCTTGTACTGCGTGGGAAGCCGTACGAACTGGGTGAATGTCTGTTGCGGATCTCGCTCGCTGGAGCGGAGGACGAGCCAGTGCCGCAGGGAGTGGTAGGCACGGGTATGAAGGATCCTCCGTACCGTCCGGCTCCGCTTCAGAAAATCGCGGACAGCCTGAATGCGGGTTCTCACCGACGGCTCCTCCGGCTGAAGGTGCCTGCCGCAGCCCCAGCCGGCAAGCGTGGCGCTCCGAGATCCGTTGATCACCGCGTTGGTGCCTGCGCTGTTGCTGATCGACCGGCCAACAGGGAGGAGCATGAGGGTTGACATTGTGTATTGTGTACTACATACTACACAGTAAGACGTTCAAGGGAGCTGCTGATGAACGGATTTGGCACCTTCATCAGGGATCGGCGCGAGGAGCTGAGGCGGGAAGACGCGAGCTTCTCGCTGCGGAAGGTGGCGGAGAGGCTAGGCATCGAGCCGTCGTACCTGAGCAAGGTAGAGCGGGAAGAGGTGGCGCCGCCTTCAGAGCGGACCATCGTCAACCTCGCGGAGATCCTCGACCAGGATCCAGACGTTCTGCTGGCGCTGGCAGGAAAGGTCTCCAGCGAGCTCGTGGAGATCATCCGGAAGCGACCCCGGCTGTTCGGGGAAGTGCTGCGGGAGCTTCGGGAGGCTCCGGACCAGGCGGTGTTGCGGGTGGTTCGGGAAGTCAGGGACGGAGAATGGTGAGATCAGGCCTTCAGCGCTTCGGAGAGAGCGCGGTGAGGCTGGCGCCAATGGAGGAGAGCAATGATCGAGCTGCAGAGTGACTCGCTTGTCTTTACGTTTCCGGACATCCACCGTGCGGCGAAGCTGCACATCGACTTCCAACGCACGCTTCGCATACCGGATGACGGCCGGGAGTACCCTCTTCCACCCGGCCTGGGACGGTTCCCCCTTCGACATGTGGACGACTTCGGCGCGAGGGTACCGGGGAGGTGGATTCAACACGGCGGCGTGATGCTGCCCATGTATCAATCCGAGGCGCTCTGGCTCAACTTCTCCTCGTGGTCCGACTATCCCTTCGCGGTCAAGATCGCGACGGGCCTCATCAACGCCGTCACGGGGAAGGGTTGGGAGAACGAGCTCCAGCGGCGCCCGCAGGACTACCTCGTGGTTCCCACGCAGCCCTGGCTGGACGGCTACTGCGTGAAGAAGGGGATCATCCGGCAGTTCGTGGCGATGCCCCTGGGGGCGGGCTACACGGTGGAGGAGCAGCTCACGGATGCGGCGGAGCACGGTGGGCTGCAGATCGTGGCCTACCCCATGAAGGCGGAGGCATTTGAGGACCGCTTCGGCGGACCCGCATATTTTGCCCGTCGTGACGCTCTGTGTCAGCTGTCGTCGCTCCGTCCTGCGCCCGACATGGGCCTGGCCCCCGGAGGCCGCATGCGGCAGGAAATCTACGACGATCCCTTCCCCTTCGACGAATGGGACACCGGCCACCGGAGCCGCTGCTTCGTGCATCTCTGCAACTCGTTGACCTGGAGAGCGATCACGGGGAGCGAGGCGCCCACGGTGCCCTTCACCTCGGAGGAGTACACCCGGCTGGGCCTACCCTGGTTCGAGTACTATGTGGAGGGCGTGGAGGCGCTGGAAGGCGGTGACGTGCTCGCAGGCGCCAAGAGCGTGAAGGAACTGGGCGAGGAGAAGGGAGACAATCCGCTTCCGGAAAACGTATCGGTGGATCCGACCCACATCGTCGAGCTGCGGAAGGGTCTGAAGGAGGGGCAGGTGAGGGAGGGGAGGTTCTAAGGCGAATCGGCAGCGGTCGAGGATTGGATCACTCTCCAGGATCGGGAGCGGTCGCCGAGCTCTTCGGGATGACCAGGACCCCGTGGGACCGGGTGAAGTGGGATCGGTGCTCGCTGCGCAGCAGGATCTCCTGACGCTGCCGTCTGGCCGATCGGTCGAGGGAACGCCAGGGACGGCCGGCGAAGAACGACAGGACGTCCTTCCCGACCTGCGTAGGCTGTCCTCCCATGACGAGCAACTCCACGGGGAGCTCTCGCTCCACCCTGTAGAGCCGGTGCTCCAACCCGAGCCTGCCCACCCAGTCGGACAGATCCTCCGCCACCATCAACGCTCTCGCCAGACCCTCCCTCACGAAGAAGTCCTCTCTGGAGGACACCGAAATCAAGAGGGTGCCCCCGGGTGAGAGGGAGGCAAGCGTCCGTTCCAGGACATCGGGATCGCGACCCACTCCGTACCAGGAGTGCACGGACAGGATCAGGTCGTAGGTTCGGGACAGCAGGGCGGCTCGATAAGGGCCTCGCTGTCGCTCGACGATCTTCGAGTCGAGCAGTAGTGTCGCTGCCTCCCGCTCGAGCGCTCGTCGGTAGTGCCTAACGGGCTCCGCGTAGCCGAGCTCGAGGCCGAACTCCCGGACCAGGCGAAGCTCCAGCTCGCCCCTGCCGGGCCCGATCGAGAAAAGGCTCTCCGCTTCTTCCAGCAAGCCGCGAGCCCGAAGCCACTCGAAGTGGGTGTCGGCGGTCCCGAGGTGGGCGGGCCAGGCCCGATCATAGATCCTCCAGAGCTCGTTCGATCGCCGTTGTCGCCGCATGGCACGGAAATGGCGTACGGGAGCCTTCAGCGGCTCCGGCACGGCCCTGGAGAGGCGCTGGACGGTGGCTTGGAAGGCGTTCCTGGTCGGAGCCATCCTCGGTGTGGGGTCAGGGGACTCGTTGCTCGGGACCTTGGCCAATCTACATGTGTTGCCGGTTTCGGTGTGCTGCCCATGTCGCCGAACACCGGCCGTAGGGTGTCCCGTGCACTCTCGCTCGGCATCGGAACGGCAGCGGTCCACCTCGCAAACCGAACCTGAGAAAGGGCGAATCAAGTGACTGCAACTCCGTTCGACCGGGAGATGGCGGAGCGCTGGCATCTCTACAAGCCGCCTGCCCGTCCCTCGGCCGGGGACGTGGCGATCTACGAGTCGTTCATGGCCGAGCCCGCCCGAACACTGCTTCTGGGCTCGACCCCCGAGATTCGCTCCCTGGCCCGCCGGTACCGGCACCGGCTCACGGCGGTGGACGTGAACGAGCAGGTCTATCACGCCCTGGCGGAGCTCGTCACTCATCCCGGCGGCGAGAAGGCGAGCTTCGTGTGCCGCGACTGGCTGCAGATGGACCTGGGCGAGGAGTTCGACCTGGTGATCGGGGATGGATCCATCAACATGCTTCCGCCCCAAACGCACGAGACGTTCCTGGAGCGGCTCGCGGCCCACATGAGGCCTGGACAGGTCCTTCTTCTGAGGGCCTACGTTATGGACGAGCCCCGCATCCAGACGGCCGAGGCCGTATTCGAGCGTGCCCGGGAGCTTCGCGAGGACCTTTACACCGCGACGAAGATCCACCTGAGCCTCCTCTGGCTGGACCGCGAAACGGGGGAGATGTCCAACGCCCTCTTCTGGACGAAGCTGCAGGAGCTCCACGGGCAGGGAGTCACCACCGCCGAGGAGCATCGTTCCCTGGGGACGATCTTCGCCCACGACTCACTCTCGGTGTACTTCCTGAGCAGGCCACGATTCGAGGCGCAGACGGCGCCCTACTTCTCCCTTCAGGACATCCTGTACGCCGGCGACTACGAGTCGCACGAGCTCAAGCCCATCTTCTGCCTGCGCAGGAAGTGACCGCCTCTGGTTCGAAAGGTGAGCCTTGGCCACCGGCGGGCCCGCGAGTCAGATCGGGTCGAAGCGCGAGCTGGCCAGCTCGGCCCGAAGCGGGAATGGATCAGGATCTCAGGTAGAAGTAGATTCCTTGGGCTCTATGGCGGCGGCGAGCCAGGTTTTCCGGACTCGGGACGCCGGTCGGGCTGGTTCCGGTGGTCTTGTTGGCGTCCAGGAGAATCGCCTCGCCATCCCGGATGACGTAGTCGAACTTCCCATAATCGAAGCCGAGCTCCTTCCGGCGTGCCACGATGCCGGGGTGGGGCTCGACCGTCTCGACCCTGATGCAGGTCGCCCCGTTCACGATTGGGTGCCTGCCGAGGAGCTTGACGCAGGTCCATCGATCGCCCAGGAACTCGTACAGCCGCACGCAGTACAGGTCTCCCTCTATCTCCGGCAGGAACTTCTCCACCACCAGGCCCGGGTCCCTCAAGTATCTCTGAGGAACCTCTCCCAGAGATCCATAGACGGGATACTCGGCCGGCTCCCGCAGTCTGTGGGGCCGAAGGTATTCGTCGACGGAGCGCATCAGCCTGGGGAACCGTCTCAGCCTCCGTTCCGGCTCCCCCGCGAAGTTCAGGTCCGATTTCACTATGACCGGGCCCTCGTACGGGTCATCTACGGTGACGAGGCTGCGGCTGATGACGGATTTGCGGATGTCCGTGACGCGCCCGTTCACCACGACGGGATACCGCTGCGTCAGCTTCAGGTAGGCTCCGGGAACGACCGAGAGGTCGACATGCAGGATGGCCAGGTCGGCCGGCACGAAGTCCCTGACACCGAAGAGGAACCGCACGTCATGGCCGTCCTCCCGCCAGAGCTCCGCGAGGTGATGGATGACCATGCCCCTGGGATCCGTGCGGCGGTCGTTGCGGTGGCAGATGATGACGATTGTGGACTTCATGAAGGCTGCAATGTGAGGTTGCCTCGCTGGGCGGGGCAAGCGGCCTCTTCGGTCGACGCTGGGGGTCGAGCCGTGGTCCTTGGCCTCGCCCCTGTGCCCTGCTTGACCGGCGCCAAGAGCATGCCTGGATGAGCCCGACCGACCTCGTACCAGGGGCACGCCCTTTGCACCGCTGAGCACAGGACCGGCAGTAGGCTCCCCAAACAATGCTGCCCGCAATGCCAGGACAGGAACTCGGGCGTTTCGCGACGGTGATCCACGTGACGGCCACCGCGGCTGTGGCGGGGCTCGTCGTGTCCTGCCGGGGAACCTCGCCACCGGAGCCGGCGTTCCCGCAGCCGGTTGAATCGACCGAAGTGGCAGCCGTAGGCGGTGAGATCAACGTCGTCGGGGACCCCGTTCGATTGCGGGACCTCGGCCCCATCGTGGTGCTCCTGGAGCCGAGGAGCCCACGGGAGGCGAAGGAGGAATCGGTTGGGGGGATCGCGGATGAGCCCGTGAGGATCGAGTCGAGCGGCGATGCGTTCGATCCTCGGTTTCACGCTGTGCGTGCCGGACAGACAGTGGTGTTCGTCAACCAGGGCCCTCTCAAGCATCGCCTCTTCTCGGCGGATCTGGGAGCAGAGGTCTCCGTGGGGCTGGATCCCGGGTCCGAAGCTGGGCCACTCAGCCTCACAGATCCAGGCAGGATCGGCTTCTTCTGCTCTCTCCACCCGGATGAATCATTCGTCGTCTACTCCAGCCCTGCGGACTACTTCGCGGTAGCCAACGAGGAGGGCCGGTATCGGTTCGCGAGCGTTCGCCCGGGACTCTATACGCTGTCGATCTGGAGCGAGGTCGTGGCTGGGCCGGTTCGGGACATCTCGGTGGAAGGGCCCGGTCTCACCGTAGAGCGCATCTGGATCGACCCTGATCTGATCGGACCGTGACACTCCGTACCCCGTCCTTGGGAGTCGCCACACGGCTCGCAATCCTCCTCGGTGGGCTCGCCGCGCTCTCGACAGGGCTCGCCCTCGTGCTGCAAGATCAGGCCCTGGATCGGGACCTGCGCCGGGCGGCCGGGCTCCGCCTGGAGCGGAGCGCAGAAGCGGCCGATCGACTAATCGGTGATCACCTGCGAAGCGTTGCCAGGCGGTACTCAGCAATCAGCCTGACACCGGAATTCCGCGCCAACATCGGGGCCGACCACGGGCCCACCCTGAGGTACTACGCGTCGCGGCTGTTGGATGGACAGTCGGCGACCCTGATCGCATTCCTGGGGCCCGGTGGCGAAGTGCTGGCTCCGGCGGGCGATCCTCGCCTCGTCGTTGCCCTGCGGGAGCGATTGCTCGGCAGGTCCTCGCATCCTGCGGCGAGCTGCGTGGGCGCCAGCGAACCGGGTTCGTCTGACGGCGAGGATTCTCCGGCTCCCGGAGGTACGTTCAACACCTGCACCTATTCAGAGGGCGTGGCTGAAGCCACGTTGCTCGGATCTCAAGCTGATCTCTACACGCTTGCCGCGGTGCCTCTCCGCACGGGGGGAACCCTGGTGGGCGGACTGGTCGCCATTGAGCCGGTCTCACCGCGAACCCTGCGGGTGTGGTCCGAGCTCAGCGGCGGCGAGATACATCCCGGGGAGGTTCCGACAGGCTCGGATCTGGAGACGCTCGTGCGAGAGTTCCCGGGCCTGGAGATCCGGATCTCCACCACCTACGATGCCGAACGCGGCGCGATACGGAGCGCACGCCGGAACCTGCTGGTGTCCGGGTTCGTCGTGCTTCTGCTCTCTCTTCTCGCCAGCCTGTTTCTCGCTCGGAGCTTCGCACGGCCGATCGTACAGATGCGGGAGGCTACCGAGCGACTCAGCCAGGGTCGACTGGACCAGCAGCTGGAGCTGGATCGCGAAGACGAAATCGGGCAACTCGGACGCGCGTTCAATCATCTCGTTGCCCGCCTCCGCGAGAGCCAGGAGCGACTCCGCCGTGCGCAGCGCCTCGCGCGTTTCGGGAACTGGTACCTGGACTTCGACACGAGAATGGTCAATGGAACGGAGGAGTTCCACCGACTCTTCGGGCTCGCTGACGCGGAGAGTTCCGTCGGCTGGGACGAGATTCTCATGTCCGTCCACCCGGACGATCGCGAGCGGCTCGAGAGGGCCGTGGCCCGCAGCCGGCAGCGGAACGTTCCCTTCCGGGTGGATGTTCGTGTCCAGCTCCGGCCCGGCCGGGACCGCATACTCCATCTCCGGGGCCAGCCCCGGGCAGAAGCTCGGACCCTCGTCGAGGCGTCGGCGCAGGACATAACGGAGCGCCGCTCGGCAGAGGAGCAGATCCGCTACCTGTCGCTGCACGATCCGCTCACCGGGCTCGGCAATTGGGAGTATCTGCAGGAGAGGCTCTCCCTTCGGCTCCGAGATCACCGCGCCGGGCGACCCCTGGCGCTACTGGTGGTGGGGATCGACGGCTTCGAGGCCGTGAACCACACCTTTGGACATCGAGTTGGCGATGTGCTGCTCTCGGAGGTCGCCGGCCGGGTCATCGAGGTGGTGAGCTCCCTCCCTCACCGCGCTCGCGGGGACCGCGAGCCGCCGGACACAGTGGTGAGCCTCGGCGGTGCTCGCTTCGGGGTGATCCTTGATGGTGTCGGTGACGAGGAAGGAGCAGGACGAGCCGCTCAGCGCCTGCTGACCCGGATCGCGGCGGAGTATTCCATCGAAGGTGAGAAGACGGCGCTAACGGCCTCCATCGGAATCGCGTTCTGGCCGGAGGATGCCGCGGACGCCGACACCCTCCTTCGCAACTGTGACGCGGCGCTTCACCGGAGTCGGGCGGAGGGGCCCGGAAGGTACGGGTTCTACCACCAGTCCATGCATGAAGACGCGTCACGAAGGCTGCGTGTGGCCAGCCTGCTGCGACAGGCGGTGAACCAGCGGGCTCTGGAGCTTCACTATCAGCCGCGAGTCCAGATCAAGACCGCGTCTGTGGTGGGCTTCGAGGCACTCGCTCGGTGGACGGACCCCGAGCTCGGATCCGTTTCTCCAGGCGAGTTCATCCCCGTCGCGGAATCGACCGGGCTCATCGGCCCGTTGGGCGAATGGTGTCTGGAGACCGCGGCGCGGCAGCTGCGCGAGTGGCACGAAGCCGGCCATCCCGGAGTCAGTCTTTCGGTAAACCTCGCCCGTCACCAGCTCGTCCCCGGCCTCACCGAACGGATCCTCGACCTCACCGAGGGTCTCGACCGATCGCGCTTCGAGTTCGAGGTCACCGAGTCTGCGCTCATCGAGGAGGGAGACGAGGGGATCCGGATCCTCTCTGAGCTTCGAGCTGAAGGGTTCCGGATCGCGCTTGATGATTTCGGGACGGGATACTCTTCGCTGTCCTATCTCCAGGGTCTCCCCATTGACACGGTCAAGGTGGACCGTGGGTTCATCCGAGCGATCGGAGAGGACGACGACGCTGCGGCCCTCACCGGCTCCGTGCTGACCATGTGCCGAGCGCTGCGACTTCACACCGTGGTGGAGGGCGTCGAGACCGAAGCCCAGCGGGAGATTCTGATGGGCCTGGGTTGCGAAGAGGCCCAGGGTTTCCTGTTCAGCAAGCCCCTGCCCGCCTCGGAGGCGTCGAAGCAACTCGGGAGGGCCAGACGGAAGCGATCCAGAACCGGCCGGACCAAGAGTGCTTCCCAGACTCGCAAGGCCAGAAAGCCCCAGACACCCGCTTGACCCCACTCTGAAGCCCGCGGCATCTTGCCTCCTGGGCGGCTGACGGGACAGGTCCGGGCATTTCCCACGTGCCGGAACCGAACCCATGGGCTCCAGACTGCGTGTCTTCCAGGCACTCGGCCGGACTGGACTCAGACGACGCAGAGATCATGCGTGGTAGCCAGCCAGCCGGGCGAGAAATGGCGAGGATGGGCCTCTCGCTGCGCACGAAGCTCGTGCTGATCGTGCTGGGCGGCGCGGTCCTCCCCCTGGCTCTCTTCGGACTGTGGCTCACGGGCACGGCGGAGCGATCGGCCGAGGAGCTGCTCCGGGCCCGCCTGCGGAGCTCCCTGAGCCAGATCGTGGACCAGATCGGAGGTCGCTGGCTGAGCCATCGGTCCGGACTGCTCCAGCTGTGCGAGAGCCCCGCCGTTCAACGTGCTCTCGTCGAGGACCCGCTCGCTCCCGGAGGTCTCGAAGACGATGCTGCGAGGGAGCTCGTCGAGCTCCACCGGAGTCTGCGGGAACAGGTCCCGTTCGTGGCCTTTCGGGACCGGTCGGGGACGGTTCGCTGGAGGCTGGAGCCCGATTCCTCAGAAGCCACCGGCCTCGCAGGGCCGGTTCCCCGCCCCGCGCTTCCCGTCACGCTGAACGTCTACGAGAATCGAACGGGAGACCTCCTCGGCACGGCCGAGGCGCACATCCGGATGACGGGTCTCTTGCCCGAAGCCGCGGCGTGGGGCGGGGTGAGCGGTGCGGTGCTGGCCGTGTTCGACCCCACCAGCGGCGCGCCGCTCCTGCCCATGTCCATCGATCCCGCGCTGCTCGAGCGAGAGCGGTTTGTCTGGGCGCAGGAGCCCTGGCTGACGGAGGGAATCACCCTGCAGGAACCTGCCATGGTGCTGGCTCTGGCGGCACCCCTGGGTCCCTTCCTGGAGCCGTTCCAGGAGGCGGCCCGCCGGAACCTGACTCTGCTGGTCGCCGTCGCCATCGGCGGGGTCATCCTGGCGACCCTGATGAGCTGGCCGATCACGCGCGCGCTGGCGCAGCTGGCCGCGGCCGCCGAGAGGGTGTCGCAGGGGGATCTGGATCAGAGAGTCGAACAATCCCGAGCCGACGAGGTGGGCCGGGTGGCTCGGGCATTCAACAGTATGACTGAGAACCTGCGGCAGACGCTGCAGAAGCTCTCGCAGCGCGAGGCCCTGGCCTCCGTCGGGGAGTTCGCCTCTGCCCTGGCCCACGAGGTTCGCAACCCGCTCACCTCTATCCGCGTCGACCTTCAGCGGGCCGAGGAGGAGCTGCCTCGGGAGTCCCAGGTCCGTGACCTCCTGAGTCGCGCCCTGGAGCAGATCGAGCGAGTTGACCGCTCCGTCACGGGGGCCCTCAGGGTGGCTCGCAGCGGCCACATCGAGCACGAGACGGTGGACGTGCGCCAGCCGCTCCTGGCGGCCACCCACGAGGCGGCTCCCAGGTTCGACGCGGTGGGTGGGACGCTGGAGCCCGCCGGCCTGGAGGCAGAGCCCGTGTGGGTGGTGGGGAACTCCGCCGCCCTGGAGCAGCTCTTCCTGAACCTCCTCCTGAACGCCGCCGAGGCCCTGGACGTGGGGGGCCGGGCTGGCATCGATGTGGAACACCGTGACGACAGGCTGCGAATGTCGTTCTGGGACACCGGCCGGGGAATCGAGGCCGAGGTCCTGGACCGGGTGTTCGACCCGTTCTACTCCACCAAGGCGGAGGGCACCGGTCTCGGGCTCGCCATCTCCCAGCGCATTGCCCTGGCCCATGGGAGTGGATTGCGAATCGAGAGCTCACCCGGAAGGGGCACCCGGGTGGAGCTCGATCTTCCCCTGGCCGAGGGGACCCAGGGAGCGTAACGACCTGAAGGGGGACGCGTACCGACTCGTTTCGTTTCTGAGGGGTCCTTCCGGGAGGCCTCGACGGTTAAGCGATGATGTGGAAATGCGTTACGCCTTCGGATCCTCATGGTACGCCGCTGGCAAGGTGAGGCCCGCTGAACGCAGTGACGCAGCGGTCTCCAGCCCTGGGAGGGTGCCATGAGAGTCATTCCAATGATGCTCGCTCTGTTCGCTCCGGGACTCTGGCTGTGCACCGATGGACCCGCGACAGCCGCTGGCGGAAACGGGACGACCCTGGCCAGCCTGCTGCTGGCTTCGGCCACCGGCCAGCAGGCGCGGGACTCGGCCCAGCTGGTGGTGCGCCGGGTGTGGTCCGGGCGGGGTGTGGACGCGCTGGGCCAGCCCACGCCGGACGGTCGCTACCTGACCTTCATGGACTGGTCCACCGGCAATCTGGCGGTTCGGGACATGAGCACCGGTGAGGCGCGCCACCTCACGCGCAAGCCCACTAACGACGCCGGATACGGCGAGCTCTCCGTGGTGTCACCGGACGGGAAGCGCGTGGCGTACCACTGGTACCCCGGCGCCTGGACGTGGGAGCTGCGCGTCGTAAACCTGGATGGCACCAACGACCGGCTGCTCCTTCGGGACGAGGAAGGCCAGCAGATCTACGCCGCCCCCAGAGACTGGTCTCCGGACGGCCGGGAGATTCTCGTGAGCCTGACGCGAGGTCGAGGGGAGTCCGCCCGGTCTTCAATCGTCCTGGTCTCGGTGGCCGATGGGTCGCTCCGCGTGTTGAAGGACACGGGATCCCGCAGTGCTGGCGGCGAGCGGTTCTCGCCGGACGGTCGCTACGTCGTGTACCAGGTCGAGGCCGATGAAGACACCGGCCAGAGGGACATCTTCCTTCTTCCGGTGCATGGCGGCGGGGAGACGGCCCTGATCGAGCACCCCGCCGACGACTTTGTGCTGGGCTGGGTGCCCGACTCGGAGTACGTCCTCTTCGCCAGTGACCGCACGGGAACGTTGGGCGCCTGGGTTGTCCCGGTGGTGGACGGCAAGTCGGCGGGCCCGCCCACGCTGGTGAAGCCCGACCTGTGGCGGGCCTTCCCAATGGGATTCACGGCCGACGGCGCGTTCTACTACGGCGTCCACGTCTCCACGCGTGGGGTGCACCTGGCCACCATTGACCCCGAAACCTGGAGGCCGCTCACGGCTCCCACGCCCGTGGATCCCCGCCAGCTCGGAAGCAGTCAGCGGCCCCGGTGGTCACCGGATGGACGCTACCTGGCCTACCTGACCACGACGGGCAACTCGAGACGGCGGGTGGTCACGATCCGCTCCATGGACACAGGCGAGACCCGGGAGCTGGACCCGAGAAGCTCCAGCTGCCCGCCACGCTGGTCCCCCGACGGCAGGCATTTCCTGTTCTGCGGCGGCGACGAGGAGGGACAGCACGGCGTTTTCCAGGTGGATGTCCAGACGGGCGAGGCCACGACCCTGAAGCTCCTGGACGGCGCCTCCTTCTGGAACGACTGGGCGCCGGACGGCAAGACGGTCTACTACCGGGTGGACTACGGCGCGGAAAGCCAGATCGTAGCGCTGGATCTGGCCACGGGCGGGGAGCGGGTCCTGCGGAGGGCGCAACAGCCCACCTGGATCGTCATGATCTACGTGGACGTTTCTCCAGACGGCCAGCACCTCGCCTTCTGGGAGCTGGAGATGGACCGTGCCCACGCTCGCCTGCTCGTGATTCCCACCGCTGGGACGGAGGTGAACGTGCTGGCCCGAGAGGTTCTGAGCGTCGACTACGAGGGGCAGCGCTACCCTTCCATGAGTAGCGTGCAGTGGACCAGGGACGGACGGTACCTCCTGTACGCGGTCTGGGATTACGAGTCGGAGTCGGGGCGCCTCTGGCGGGTGTCCGTCGCTGGCGGGGATCCGGAGCCGACGGAGCTCGTGCTGGAGGGAGAATTCCCCCAGTTTCATCCGGACGGACGCCGGATCGCCTTCGACTACGGCGAGTCGGCCTGGGAGATCTGGGTGATGCAGAACTACCTGCCGAAGGAGTGAAGGGCAGGCCGTGAGACAGCTGCTCATCGTTGATGACGACGTGACGATCCGGGACTCGCTCTCGGGGGCTCTGTCCAACGCGGGCACCGAGGTCCGCGTCGCGGAGCATGCGGAGCGCGCCCTGGCCATGATCCAGGAGACCGCCCCCGACATCGTGATCTCCGACGTGCGCATGCCGGGCCTCGACGGACTGGCGCTTCTCAAGCTCCTCAAGGAACGGGCACCCTTCGTGGACGTCATCCTCATGACCGCCTACGACGACATGCCCACCGTGGTCGCCGCCATGCGGGAGGGCGCCTGCGATTTCCTGGTGAAGCCCCTCGACCTCCACGACCTGAGACGGATCCTCTCCAGGGTTTTCGAGGATCGCAGAACCCGCGAGCGGGCCCGCAGGCAGGCCGAAGAAGAGGCCAGCGGGTATCGCCTGGACGAGCTGGTGGGGCGCGATCCGCAGATGATCGATATCTACAAGCTGGTGGGCCAACTGGCGGCCAACCGCGCCAACGTGCTCATTCGTGGCGAGACAGGGACCGGCAAGGAGGTCATCGCCCGCGCCATCCACTTCAACTCCCCCGACGCGAACGAGCCTTTCCTGGCGGTGAACTGCACGGCCTTCGCTCCGACCCTGCTGGAATCGGAGCTGTTCGGCCACGTGCGGGGTGCGTTTACGGGGGCGGTGGCGA
The DNA here is from genome assembly GCA_039586555.1 of Gemmatimonadota bacterium. Classification (GTDB taxonomy): domain Bacteria; phylum Gemmatimonadota; class Gemmatimonadetes; order Longimicrobiales; family Gaopeijiaceae; genus JBDHKE01. Next base: position 26,195 of record JBDHKE010000034.1, read on the forward strand.
ACCACCGGGGGCGGTTCGCCCTGGCGGGCCGCGGCTCGATCTTCCTGGACGAAGTGGGAGACACCTCCACCGAGTTCCAGAGCAAGCTGCTGCGGGTGCTGGAAGATCACGAGTACTACCCCGTGGGCGGGGAGCGGCCGGAGCGCACCGAAGCTCGGGTGATCGCGGCGACGCACCGGAACCTGGAGGGGCTGATCTCGGAGGGAGGCTTCCGGGAAGACCTCTACTACCGCCTTCGCGTCGTGGAGATCAAAGTGCCGCCACTGCGGGATCGGCTGTCGGATCTGCCGATTCTGGCGGAGCACCTGGTGCGCCGATCGAGCCGCTCGCTGCATCGTGAGACACCGGTGATTTCACGGGAGGCGATGGACGCGCTTCGCCTGCACACCTGGCCGGGAAACGTCCGGGAGCTGGAGAACTGCCTGACGCGGGCGGTGGTGGTGTCCACGGGACACGTGATTCGCCCGGAGCACCTTGCCATCGGGCCGGTGCCGGAGGGGGCCCTGGGAAGCCAGCCCACGCTAGGCGAGCTGGAGCGGGACCACATATCCCGGATCCTGGCCGCCACGGGTGGTCACAAGGCCCGCAGCGCGCAGGTTCTGGGAATCTCCCGTCCCCGCCTCAACCGCCTGATTCAGAAGTACGGATTGGAGTGACCTGAACCCGGAGAAGCACCCATGTCCTCAGAGCTACGCGCGGCCATCGCTGCCTCAAACCAGAAGTTCATGGACACCTTCGCCCGAGGGGACGCGGCCGGCATGGCCCGTCTTTACACCTCCAACGGGCAGCTTCTGCCCGCGAACAGTGACTTCGTAACCGGATCCGCCGCCATCGAACGGTTCTGGGGTGGGGCCATGGGGATGGGAATCAAGAGCGCTCGGCTGGAGACGGTGGAGCTGGAAGACCACGGGGACACGGCCCTCGAGGTCGGCAAGTACTCCCTGGGTGGCGAAGGAGGCCAGACCCTGGACCAGGGGAAGTACGTGGTGGTCTGGAAGACGGAGGGTGGTGAGTGGAAGCTGCACCGCGACATCTGGACGAGTAGCATGCCTGCTTAGGCCAGGACCGGGGGACATCCTGCATTCGCTGCTCGGGTCGAAGCGCGTGACGAGCGGTTGCACACAGGGGGTGAGGCCACGTCGCATCGCCTCGTGCTATACCTGCTTGTCAGCCTCAGTCTCACCTCCGTTTCTGGCTCCGCCCAGGAGGTACCGGACACCAAGGCCGGCTGGCGGACGATCGAGTTCGAGACCACGGAGGTCACCGATCCCGACCTGACCGTGTCGCCGGACGGGGAGGCGCTGGTCTTCACCCTGAGGCCGGATCGGCAGCCTTCACTCTTGCGAGGCGCGGCGCCCCGGATCCGGCAGCAATTCCTCGATGGGTCTTCCGTCCACGGGCGGCAAATCCACACCGAGGAGCCTGGCGAACGTCGGCGCGTAGTCAAGGATGGAGAGCTCCCGCTCCAGGCGGCCTGGCTGAATTCCGGGCCCCGCCGCGACGAACACCCCCTCGGGCCGGTGCTCGCCGGTCCGGCCGTAGTCGTTGGTCCCTTCCACGGTTCCGATCTTCGAGGAGTGGGCTCGCACGCCCGCCGCGGCACCGTCGCCGACGGCGGAGCTCCCGGTGGGCACCTCGTCGCTCCACTCCACCAGGAGATCCGGCAGGTGATGAAGGAGCTCCCCGTCGAACCGCTCCGCGGTGCGGAGGACGCGCCTCACCAGGGGACCGCCTGTCCGCTGGTCGACGATCTCCTTGAGGTCACGGGTCAGCCGGGCACAGAAGGCATGCGCGTACTCCGGTTGGAGTGTGCCGTCCGGCTCCCGGCCTGCGAGGTTCAGGCGAATCCCCCCGACCGCCAGCCCGTTGCCCACGGGGAAGCAACGGCTCGTACGGGGATCCACCCCGAGGGTGGGCAGGCCTCCCGCCCCGTCCGCTTCCCGGCGAATCCGGTCCCGCAGCGGAGACAGTCGGCCGCGGATGGGTCCGGGCAGACGTCTCCAGACGGATCGGGCCAGGGCCAGCGCCCCACCCTCCTCCTCTACCCCTTCAATCGGTGCTTCTGGTGGACCGGCGACGCCCAGCCGAAAGAGGATGTCCCGGAGCAGGAAGTGCGCCCCGAACCAGTGGGACATCCCGTGTGCCGAGAGCACCACCACGCGAGCCTCGCCCGCCTCGGCCAGCACGTCGCCGATGGCGGCGTCGATCGCGGCGTACACGGTGCGCAGTGGGTCGCCGATGGCCGCCGCCACGGAGGGGTCGTGGGCGGGATGCGCGGTGTCGTGGAGATGCCAGCACTGATGACCGACGCAGTGCGACTCCGTGAAGACCTGTATGAAGAAGTCCCAGGGTCCCCTCGCCAGGAGGTGCTTCGTCAGCTCGGCCTTCGCCTCCACGCCCCGGACCAGCCGATCCACGAAGCGCGCGTAATCCTTGGGCGTCCGCCGGGTGCCATCGCAGGAAGGCCCTGGAGGATACGCTCCGAAACGGGCGAAGATCTCCCGTGCCACTCCGGACGGAGAGGTCTGGAATCCGAAGGCCGAGTCGTGGCGGCCCCACTCCACCACCTGTAAGCCGTTCAGGGAGGGATCCAGGGGCGCGAGCGGTACGTCCAGCACTGCGACCCGCTTCCCCGCGCGGCTCAGGTGTGTCCACAGCGGATCGCCCTGGATCAGTCCGCGAGAAGCGGGACGGTAGAACTCGTAGGTGCCTGGCTCGAGCTGCACCAGGTAGTGGAATCCGTGCCTGGCCGGAGCGAGCCCGGTATATAGAGACGGCCAGGTCGACCCAACGAAGAAGCCCTCCACGCTAAGTGACCTCCCCGTCAGGCCGCGCTCCATCAGGGCCCGCAGGTTCGGCAGGGTGCCATCCTCGGCCCAGCGCCGGATCAGATCCGGACTGGCGGCGTCCACGCCGAGGACGAGAAGACGGGCGGGTGGGGAGGTCATCGGGATTCAGAGTCTCTTTCGAGGGAGAATCAGATGTCGCGTGAAGGAGGCGTACCGCCACCCCCAGGGCACCCGGAGGGATCGGAGGTGCCACAGCCACGCGTCCTTGAGCCGTCCCTCCTCCCACTCCAGATCGGCTACCCGGTGGCAGGCGGCGGCGATCCTTCGCCTGATGGTCGTTCGTACGTCGCCGGGGAGGGGTAGCTCAAGGAACCGTCGCAGAGCAGGTTCCTGGCCGAACACGTACGCCTGGGATTTGGACTCGGATCCCAGAATGCCCGGGAAGTGGATGACCGTCGGCTCGTCCAGGAAGCGGATGCGACAGCGCAGGGACAGCTGCACGCCAATGTAGGTGCACTCCAGGAACCGGGGCATGCCCTGGAAGAGCCACGTCCCCACGGTCTCGGTGCGGCACAACCACGAGCCCGGCAGCAGCCAATTGTGATCGAACATGGCGCGAAGGGGGTCCCGCCGGATCTCGCCGGCTCCCGACCACAGGAGCGTGTCGCCCGAACGAGTGCGAAGCACCCCGTTGGTGACGACGGCGTCGTAGCGGTCCTCCTCCAGGGCCCGGAGGCGGAGGTCCAGCGCCCCGGGCGCCAGGAGGTCGTCGTCGTCCAGCTCGGAGAACCAGGGCGTGTCCACCCGCTCGCGGCCCGCGAGGAGCGCCGCCGGGAGGTCCGCCTCCTCACGAACGAACACACGAACGATCCGCTGGGAGGTCAGGGAGGCCACGAGCTCCGGGTCCGCGTCCGGTCCGTTCACCACCACCAGGGGAATCGCTCGGACCGCCTCCTGTGCGAGAATGCTCTGGATGGCTCGGTGGAGCGAGTCGGCTCGGACCTGGAGCGCTCGCGTCGGAACGATGACCGAAACCTCGGAGCGGTTGGACATCATTCCTTTCCCCACCAGGCGCCCCCTGCTCGCGGATGGTCCCTCTGGTGCGGGACGATCCCCGGCATGCAGCTTGCGCTCATCCCACCGAGGCCGGGACCCACGTCGAGCCACCCGGGGCAGGGGAGAAGCCACATGGAGCTGGATGGCCGGAGATTGCGGGATGGATCCACCCTGGAGACCGACGTGTGCATCGTGGGCTCCGGGCCAGCCGGCATCACGCTGGCGCGGGAGTTCCTGAGGTTCTCCTGCGACGCTGTGATGCTCGAAAGCGGCGGTTTCAGGGCAGAGAGGGGCATCCAGAAACTTAACGAGGGAGACACGGTCGGCGATGCCTACGCGGGCCTCCAGCACACTCGCCACCGGCAGGTGGCCGGCTCGGCGAACATCTGGAACACTCCGGTGGGCAGGAAGCTGGGTGCAAAGTACGTACCCCTGGACCCGTGGGACTTCCAGCAATGCGAGGACGTTCCCCACAGCGGATGGCCGTTAGACTACCCACACCTTAGGCCGTTCTACGAGCGTGCCCAGGAGATCTGCGGCCTGGGCCCGCTGGCGTACGAGGGGATGGACTGGTTCGTGGGCCAGGAATCCGGCCCGTCTCTGGACGGACACCTGAGTCAACGGGTCTACCAGTTCGGGTTGGGCCGGCCCTTCACGTCCACCTATCTAAAGGAGATTCGGGAGAGCGCCAACGTCCGACTCGTCCACCACTCGACGGCCGTGCGATTGGAGACGGAAGCAGGCGGAAGGAGGATCGTCGGGCTCAGCGTCGGGACCCTCTCCGGGAGGAGATTCCGCGTTCGGGCGAGGTGGATTCTCTTGGCGGCCGGCGCCATCGAGAACGCGCGGTTGCTACTGCTCTCGGAAGGGCCCGGAGGCGACGCGCTCGGGAATCAGCACGACTGGGTGGGACGCTGCTTCATGGAGCACCCCCGGGACTACGCTTTGACGCTGGTACTCCGCTCCCCCGATCTGTTCCACAGCCTGGCCTGCTACGATGCCCGCCCGCGCCCCTCCGGGTCCATCGTTGGGGGGCGCATGGCCCTGGATCAAGCCACCGTCCTGTCCGCTGGACTGCCCAACGCCTCCGTTTCGCTTCTCCCCCGCGAGGCGGCACGCCCGTCCCTCTTCCGGCTTCCCAGGCGTCTCCTGGCCTGTCCCCATTCATCCGGACGGCAGGGGCGGCGAGGGGGATATGGGTGGTCGCGAATGAAGGAGCCGTCTCGCTGGTTCGATGGCTTCAAGCTGATCGTGAATCTTGAGCAGCGTCCACACGTGGAGAACCGGGTGGCTCTCTCCCGAGCCATGGACCCACTCGGAGTGCCCA
>JBDHKE010000342.1:0-2078 GCA_039586555.1 Gemmatimonadota bacterium
TACCGGCACGCGTGCCGGGTGAGGTGCAGCACTGGGGGCAGCCCGTGCTCTGGGGGCGACCGGGTGTGCCTGCCGTACGACGGGGAGAACGGGTACTGCATGCCGGCCGAGCCGCCGGAGGATGCGGAGCAGACACAGGTGGAGGGTTCGTATTCGGTGTCTCCGGAGAGTTTTGTCTTTTCCAACGTTAGGACCAGCGCGAGGATGACGCTGGTGAACGAGAGTCCGGCGCCGCAGGATTTCGTAATCCACCGGGTGAGCCACATGGAGTACACGGACACGGGGAAGGTGGAGGTGACCGACCGGGACGGCACGCCGCTGCACTGGGTGGAGCTCGATGGGTGCACGAAGGTGGAGGCTAACGGGGACTGCAGCGTGAGGGTGGACGCGAACGGGGAGGTTGAGTTGAGCATCAAGGAGGTGGCGAACCCGGTGCTTTCGAGGTGGGATGGGGAGATGGCGGTGAGGAGCGAGCGGCTGGGGGAGCGGGAGCTGCTCTTGAGCTACGCGAGTCGTCCGGAGGGGGCCTGGAGCGGGAAGATGTACTACTTTGCGAGTTTCCAGGACGTGGGGTTGGAGGCCTGGATTGCGGATCCCGGACTGATCGGGGGAGTGGAGAACGCGTTCGTGAGGAGGTGGGCGGAGTTCAAGGAGGGGGACATCACGCTGGACGAGTTCGAGGCGGTGCTGACGTCGACGGCGGCGGAGTCGTGGAAGTGGCCGCGGATGAACGAGGAGTGGCCGTGCAGCCAGGAGCACGTGGCCTGTTATCCGTACGACAACCCGCAGGGATTCAAGGAGTATTCTTCGAACCTGAGAGAGTATCCGATTCCGACGGGGGTGGTGGAGCTGCCGGTGTCGATGAACCTGAGGCAGCCGGATCCGGAGGGTTCCCCCGGGGTGATGGAGGGGCGGATCGTGACCGACGGGACGTTGCACTACGTGGGAGACCGTGCGGTTAGGATCGATCTGGAGGGGGATCCCGCGGGGTGCACGGCAAACGCGAAGGGAGTGGTGCTGTGTTCGGTGGAGGATTTTCAGGCGGACGTGCTGGTGGGGGGCAGGTACCGGTTGACGGGGGAGGTGGATGGGGAGGAAGCCGAGTGCGAAGCGTACGGCGGGGGTAATTACAGCGTGGCGAAGACGCCGTGGCTGGTGCCGGGGTTCACGAAGGGCACGGTGCTGGAAGAGGGGATGAGGTACCAGGTGGAGTGCCGGGACGAGCTGATGCCGTACGGGGGGACGGCGGATCCGGCGATGAACCGGGGTGTGTCGATGTCGAACCCGATCCCGGACGGGCGGACGCGGGCGAGGCTGATCAGCCTGGTGGACGGGGCGCTGGTGAACGGGGAGGAGTTGCTGGTTCTGTTTCGGGAGCATTTCGAGTCGTTCATGGGCGCGGGGGACGCGGAGGGTTTTTCGGCGTACGGGATCATGAGGCTGACGCGCGCGACGGCGGATCTGGAGGAGGAGGACTACCAGGGTTCGGGAGTGGTGGAGGACCGGGTGTTCGACCAGGACAAGCTGCGGGTGGGGTGCGGCCAGGATCTGCTGGACGAGATCAACGGGCTTTTGGGGCAGATCTACAGCCCGGAGAACGAGTTGCACCTGGCGGTTCTGGCCTCCACGCTGGTGACGGGGGGGCCGGAGGTTCCTGGGATTGCGCCGCTGGGAGACAGTGACGCGGAGAAGGTGCATTTCCTGTGCGCGGACACGGGGCTGATCGACAACCGGCCGGATGCGGCCGTCAACGGGGGCAACCCGGTGCCGTGTCCGGAGGGAAGCGAGGTGAGGTACTTCACCCTGACGCTCAATACGGGGACTGCGACGACAAGTGAGGCGCTGGGTTCTCTGAAGTGCGCAGAGGGGCTGGTGATAGATCCGGAGATCGAATACGAGAGGGATTGGGGTACGGACGAGGAGAAGTTCGGGGAGGACAGGTACAAACACGCGCTGGACACCTACCACGAGACGGTAACGGTGGATGTGGAGAGACCGGCGCCGTGCTGGAGCGACATCGAGGCGTGGGTGCAGAACAACAACACCTTCGAGTACGAGGATACCGACGGGGTGAAGCA
>JBDHKE010000343.1:0-2069 GCA_039586555.1 Gemmatimonadota bacterium
GTTTTAACTTGCGGTGATTTGGCTCCTGAGGAGGGAGTCGGGTAGACCGGGGAGGTTGGCCTCCCCGGCCCCCCACGGATCCGGACGTGCGCGATTGACGCATCCGGCTCCTCGGGTCACGGTTTCGCTGCATGACGGCAGACAGAGTGCAAGGCCACGGCGGGTGGATGGGGATAGCGCTCCAGGATCCGCTGGAACTGCTCCCACGTGAGGCGCCCATGCTGCGAACGGCGGCTGAGCCACCGCTTCCAGATGCGGCGCAGTTCATAGCAGAACCGCGCCAGAGCCGCGGAGTTCCCGGTAATCCCGTAGTACCCGCAGTGGCCGCGCACCTGCGCCGCCAGCATCCGCTGCTGCTCCGCCAGCGACCAGTGACGGTGGCTGCGACACAGGTCCCGCACTCGCCCGAGGGCTCTCCGGAAGCGGCTCGGAGCCGTCTTCCGTTTCACCACCCAGGCGCCGCTCCGGGCAACCCCCCAGTAGTGGGTGAACCCCAACAGCTCGAAGGTCCCCGGCCGCTTCCCTCTCTTCCCGCTCGCCCCCTTCCGGGGACGTCGGAGGGCCACCATCCGCGTCTTGTCCGGATGCAGTTTCAGACCGTACCTGCCGAACCGCTTGGGCAGCGCGGCCAGCACCCGGTGCGCGTCCCTCTCGGAGGAGAACACCAGTGCGACATCATCAGCGAAGCGCACCAGGAAGGCGTTGCCTTCCAGGCGCGGCCTCACCACGTCCTCGAACCAGCGGTCCAGCACCTCGTGGAGGTAGATGTTGGCGAGAAGCGGCGAGATGACGCCACCCTGGGGTGTGCCGGACTCCGGGGTGAATGCCACCCCGTCCTCCAGCACTCCTGCTTTCAGCCACTTGTCGATGGCCCGGCGAAGCACGCCGTCGCGCACCCTCTGGTCCAGGAAGTGCCGCAGATGACGGTGGTCGAGCGTGTCGAAGAAGCTCTTGATATCCACCTCCACCACCCAGCCTCCGCCCATCGCCATCACCCCGTGCCATAGCGCGTCCAGCGCCTGATGTGCTGAACGGCCCGGACGGAAGCCATACGAGCTGTCCCGGAAGTCCTGCTCGTAGACTGCCTCCAGGACCATGGCCACCGCCCGCTGTAGCACCTTGTCCTCGAAGGTCGGGACCCCGATGGGACGGGTCTTGCCGTCCCCTTTCGGGATGTGGACCCGACGGACCGGAGGCGCCTTGTAGGTGCCGGATTTGAAGCGGTCGAGCAATCGCCGGAGGTTCTCCTCCAAGTTCTTGGCATACTCTTCCGCCGTGCACCGGTCGACGCCGGCGGCGCCGCTCTTGCGTGTCCGCCGATACGCTTCCTCGAGCCAGGCCATGTCGATATGGTGGGCCAGCGTGGTGAAGGCCATCTCCGGCGCTTCCCTCGCCTGTGCCGCTATCCTCTGGCGTCTCGTTGAGATGGACTCCGGGCTCGGCGTCCCGGTCATCTTTCCCTCCAGAGGTTCCGTGTCCCGGCGTCCCCCTTCCCTCCACGGGGTCCCCTAGGGGCGGGTTCCCCCGTTTCCCCGGTAGTATGAGGACGCTCCGACTCCCTTCCGTCCGTCCCGCCGGGCTCCGTCGCCTTCGCCCGGCGGTACCATCCCTGCGCCTGTCGCTTCGCTCCCCGCAGACGCCAGACGCTGCGTCCGCCGGGCCTGGAGGCTTGGTCGACCGGTCCTCCTTTCCACCGGTGTCTTCGAAGGTGGAGACGGAAGGGCCTCCCAGGTTCCCAGGGGACCCCGTTGTGCGCGTGCCCTGCTCTCTGACCCCGGCAGGACCTCGGCGCCAGGCCATTCGACGCTTCGGTGTTGCCTTCCGCATAAGCGAAGACGTCGGCTCCTGCGAGTTCGGTTTTCTTTCGAGGCTCCATCACACAGCCCGCGCACTCCCTGTGTACGCTTCACGACACCGGTTGCCCGGTGCCATGCAACACTCGGTTCCGGCTGCCGGCCACGCTTGGCCGGACGGGATTGGCTACCCGCCGGGTCCCGATGAAAGGTTTCACCGTTGCCGTTCTACACGGTTCCTCCTTTCCTGGGCTTTACCTGGCACACCGCCCAAAC
>JBDHKE010000344.1:0-2066 GCA_039586555.1 Gemmatimonadota bacterium
CGACACCCTCTCCCGGCCCGGCCGCCGGCAGCAGGAGTTCCGCAAACCCGACCCAAGCAGTGCGTTTCACGAGTGTTGTGGGGAGGGCATATTCGCCGGGGCCGGTTTCAGGCCGCCGATCAGCCTTCCTGGCGGCTCAATCTGGCGGGATTCGGCACGTGGGGCGGGGCGAGGAGGGGCGGTGGGCGGCTCCCGGCCGGGCGGGAGAGGGGATGAGGGGGCCGGAGTCAAGCAACACAGGTCAACTCGTGTCCCAGAGGCCGCGCTCCCCCGGCCGGGGCAGGGACTCGATGAGCACGTCCACCTGTGCGAGGTGGGTCAGAGTCCGGATCAGGGGGTCCTTGACGTTCCGCTCGAAGAAGAGCCGGGTGAGTCCGTAGGCGATGAAGAGCATGGCCAGGATGTTCTGCATCGCCTGGAAGTCGTGCTTGAAGCTGTGGTTCATCGACCAGTGGGTGGCGAGTTCGTGGAACCCGCAGTTCTCCTCCTCCCACCGGAGGTGCCCCAGACTGTCGGCGCGCTCGGGCGACATGTGCCCCACGACGACGTACCGCCAGTCCTGGACTCTCTCCTCCTCCCAGTCGTGGAGGTTCACTTTCCCCGGCTTCCGCAGGGGACGCCGGTAGATCCGTTTGGCTCGCATGAGCCGCACCGGCATGGGGAACTTGCGGGGCTTCCTCCACCTGACATCCCAGTACTGCGTGACCCGTTCCGATGTCCTGACTTCCTTGGCCGGAGGGAACCAGGTGGAGCGGAACTCGAGCTCCTCGCTGGCGATCTTCTGGTTCTCCTTGAGGACCACCACGACCTGGATCCCTCTCTTCGCCAGCCACCTCAGGAGCTTGAAGTTGCAGTAGAGGGCATCGAGCGTCATGAAGGTGATCAGCCGGCCGTACTTCCGAACTACCCGCTTGATCACCCGGCGAGCTGCGGTGAGCTCTCCCTCCTTCTTCTTCTGCATCTCGAAGTCGAGGAACAGAGGGGGATCCACCCCGACGAACTCGCAGACGACACCCCGGTGGTAGTACTCCGCGACCCGTTTCTTCCCCTTCTTCACCCACCGCCGCGTGCACTGGTCACAGCACCGGTTCTGGCTGCGGTAGAACTCGTGCCCATCCACCGCCACGGTCAGGGAGCCGGGGCCAAGCGCCTTTCGCCGTCGAGCCACACGAACGATCTCCCCGAGGATCTCCCGTGCCTCCGCCGGATCCGCGCGGGAGAGGGCATAGCCGATGGTGTCCGCACTCGGCACCCGCGGCCCCACCACTCGCCGACCCGCCCGACGCAGCCACTGCTCGAGATGGTTCAGACTCCGCTTTCGGAGTGCGAAGAGGAGGAAGACGCTCTTGAAGACGGCGAGCAGCGGGATCTTCGCCCAGGCCCGGCCGTCGTGGATCCTTCCCAGGCGGTCGAGCAGACCATAGCGACGCTGGCAGTAGGCGATCAGACGACGGAGCGAGGTCAGTCCTCCCGGTTCTTGAGTCGCTCGATGCAGACCCGCGAGAGATCGAGGAGCACCTCCCGGATCTCCTTGTCCCTTTCCACCCACTCGCGGACGCGCTCCTCCCAGGCCTTGGGGATGTAGACCATGTGGGTCCGGCCCTCCTTCCAGACGGAGAGGTACCACGAAGCGTGCAGCTCTCCTCGGGTGCAGCGGCAGCCCTTGCTGCCGCACTTGCGCTCCATACGGACCAGCGATCCGTGGGCGAGCCCGGCGGGCTGGTTGAGGATCTTGCGCAGCCGGGTGAGGAGACGCCGCTCGTCCTTCGGCTGGTGTGAGCGTGGGCGCATGTTGGGTGGCCTCCTGCTATCTGATATCGGCGACACATATCAGCTACTTGAGCCCAGGGGTCGAATCGTCGGAACGCGAAAATGCTCCGTCAGGTGGGATTGTCGCAGGAAGGGCCCTACAGGCTCAATCGGTCAGGGCGGTGGACCTGGTTTGCGGAACTCCTGCCGCGGGAGGGCATCCGTCAGCCGGTGGACGCCAGCCTGCGCTCCACCGTCTCCGGGAGATCGACGATCGCGAAGAAGTCTGAGGGGAAGGCGTAGTCCTCACCGGACTC
>JBDHKE010000345.1:0-2057 GCA_039586555.1 Gemmatimonadota bacterium
GACGTTCACGATCCGGATGAGTGGCGGGGGAAGGTACTCTTTCATCCCGACGAACATACCGGTTTACGACGGCTCACCGACTGGGGCCTCGAGGACGTGCTACGGCGTCACCATCCCGACCCGGGACTATGGAGCTGGTGGGACTACCGGGCCGCGGCCTTCCGCCGGGACCGCGGGCTGCGCATCGATCTGATCCTGGCGACCAAACCCCTTGCCGGCCGCTCCGAGGATGTCTTCATCGATAGGGAAGAGCGAGCCGGAGAGAAACCCTCGGACCACGCACCGGTGGTAGCCACTTTCCGATAGACTCGACCCATGGTTCACAAGTCGCAGAGCAGCCCGGCCGGGCCTGACACACCATCCGCCGGGGTCCCGGGTTCCACGGGAGCTACCGCCCCGCACCGGCGGGGCTTCCAGCATCACGTGCGGTCGCGTCTCCTGGCCGGACTGGTGGTCATCTTCCCGGTGGGCTTCACCATCTGGACCCTTTACATCCTCTTTCGCTTCCTGGACAATCTACTCCGACCGGTCATCGATCCGTGGTTTGCCCGGTGGGACGTCCGGGTACCGGGGCTCGGCCTCCTGGCGGTGATCGTCCTGCTCTACCTGGTCGGCCTGCTGGCGGCCAACGTCCTGGGTCGGCAGGTCTTGTGGGCAGCGGAATCGCTCCTCCTGCGCATGCCCCTCGCCCGGGCCATCTACACGGCCAGCAAGCAGGTCATCGATACGTTGCGCCTCCCGGGGAAGGGTGCCTTTCAGCGGGTCGTGCTGGTGGAGTATCCGCGCCGCGGCATCTGGGCCCTGGCCTTCGTCACCGGGTCCGCCCGGCGAGAGACCGACGGGGCCGAGTTGCTGCATCTCTTCCTGCCCACGTCACCCAATCCCACCAGCGGCATGATGCTGATCATGCGGGACACGGACGTTATCGGCGTCAGCATGACCGTGGAGGAAGGGATCCGTCTCGTGGTGTCGGGAGGCATTCTGTGCCCCCCCACCTACCCGTTGCCGTCCCGGCCGCAGGTTGACGGAGAGACCGTTGAGGTCCACCCGTTGCCGGAGAGTGGAGTGGAGTGAGCGACCCCCTCCGCGAAGGATCTCGATCCGGGCGAAACCCGTCTCAGCCGCCGCCGGGCTCCGACGTGCGCCGGGCCACGACGACGGTCTGATCGTCCCGCAGCGGATCGTCGGGGGCGAATCGAGCCACCGCGGAGAACAAGGCCTCGGTGACCTCCTGGGCCGTTCCCTCCCGGTGCTTCTCCACGACCTGCTTCAGCTGCTCGATGCCGAACTCCTCTTCAGCCTGATCGTGGGCTTCCGTCATGCCATCGGAATAGAAGACGAGGATGTCGTCCTTCTCCATGAAGATGTACCCGCTCGCGTAGCGGGCATCCGGGCTCGGTCCGAGGATCGGCCCACCCTTCGCGAGAGGCGTGAAGGTTCCCTTCCGGTAGTGAAGGCCGGGCACGTGGCCGGCATTGCAGTAAATGAAATTGCCGTTGCGCTCGAGCTCACCGTAGAAGAGCGACACGAACTTGGAGGAGAGGGACGTGTCATGAATAACACGGTTGAGCTTCTCCACCACGCGGACGATCTTGAGGTCCTTCTCCAGTCCCATGCGCATACCCATGACCACGTCACGAGCTTGGAGCGCGGCCGGGAGGCCGTGCCCTGACGAATCGGCCACCAGGATTCCCAGGATGTCCTGCCCGAGAGTAACGAAGCTGAAGACGTCTCCGCCCACGGCCTCGATGGGCTGGGACCGTCCGAAGATCTCGTACCCTGGAAACTGCGGCATGGTGCGTGGAAAGAGGCTGCTCTGGATCTCCTGAACCCGCAACAGCTCGACCTCCACGTCCAGCTGCTGGAGCTTGCCGATGATGGCGTGCCGGATGGTGCTCAGGGAGTAGAGGACGTGCTCCCGGTTCGCGGCGGGCGACAGCGTGAAAGAGATGATCCAGGCGTCCTCGAGGCCCACGGTGATGGCGGCGAAGGTGTCCACCGCCAGGGGGCCCTCGATGTCCGGGTCGAAGTGGGGATGGGATTGATCTGCGATGAGC
>JBDHKE010000346.1:0-2056 GCA_039586555.1 Gemmatimonadota bacterium
GCATAGAATCGGCCCCGCTCCGTATCTTCATTCACCCACTTCAGATAAGGAAAGGCATCTTCCATGCGCGTCCTGCACCGGGTCTTGGCCGTCACGCTCGTCGTCCTGGCATCTCTGCTCCTCGCGGCCGCGTCCCCGCAGGAGGCCCGGAAGACGCCGTCGCTCACCCCCGAGAGCCGGGACTATGATCAGAAGCACATCCACCTCGATCTGGAGATCGAGTTCGACAGCCGATCCGTCTCCGGCACCTGCCGGATCACGCTCGCCCCCCTCCGAGACGACTTCGGCGAGATCCTCCTGCACTCGCAGGATACGACCGTCTTCGACGTCCGGGTCCTTCCCCCGGGTGGGGCGGAGGCGTTCCCCGCTCGATCGTTCCGGGTGACGGGGGGACTCCTCATCGTCGATCTCGGCCGGGACTTCCCCAAGGGAGAGGATCTCACCCTGGAGATCGACTACCGGGCCACGCCGAGCCGGGGGCTCTACTTCTTCTCCCCGACCGATGACCACCCCGAGATCCCGCTCCAGGTCTGGAGCCAGGGGGAGGCGCGGAACAACCGCTACTGGTTCCCCTGCTACGACCAGCCGGACGATCGCATCACGAGCGAGATCATGGCCCGCGTCCCCGCCCCCCTGGAGGTCATCTCGAACGGGAAGATGGAGTCGGTGCAGACGAGCGACGATGGCAAGCATCTCCGCTACCACTTCCGGATGGATCAGCGCCACGTCCCGTACCTCGTGAGCCTGATCGCGGGCGAGTTCGACCACCAGGCGGTCGATTGGGACGGGATCCCGCTCCACACCTACGTCCCGAAGGGACAGGGGGACCTCGTCGAGACCACCTTCGGCCGGACGGCGGGGATGATGGACTTCTTCTGCGACTACACGGGGCAGCGATACCCGTATTCCCGCTACTCCCAGACCACCGTCTGGGAGTTCATCGTCGGCGGGATGGAGAACACGACGGCCACCACGCTGAACCTCCGCGCCCTCCACGACGAGAGGACCCACATCGACTACTCCGCCGATGGATTGATCGCCCACGAGCTGGTCCACCAGTGGTACGGGGATCTCCTGACCTGCCTCAACTGGAACGAGCTGTGGCTCAACGAGGGGTTCGCCACCTACTTCACCGACCTCTACTTCGAGTCGGTGGAGGGAAGGGAGTCGCTCCTTACGCGGCGCCGCGGTAGCGCCGACTCGTGGACCCGCCGGAGCACGCCGCAGCGCCGGAAGAAGATGCGGGAGGACCGCGAGAGGGAGGTGGAATCGAAGGGGGAGTCGATGCGGAGGGTCCCCCTGGAGCTTCCCCACGGCCACAACTACGGGAAGGGGGCCTCCGTCCTCCACATCCTCCGACGGGTGATGGGGGACGAGAAGTTCCGGGAGGGGATGCGGCTCTACACGGCGAGCCGCAAGGACACCTGTGTGACCAGCGAGCAGCTTCGCGCGGATCTCGAGTCGGTCCATGGGGAGAGCCTCCAGGGGATCTTCGACGAGTGGGTCTACGGGGCGGGGTATCCCGAGTTCGAGCTCGAGTGGGAATGGATCGAGGCGGAGAAGGCGGGTCTGCTTCGGGTGAAGCAGGTCCAGGACGAGACCTCCGGCCTCTTCCATGTGCCGGTCACCGTGGCCTTCCACCACGAGACCCCCGCGGGCCTCGTGAGCGACCGGAAGACGATCCGGATCGGAAAGCAGGAGGAGGAGTTCCGCTTCCCGATGGAGGAGAGGCCCGCCATCGTGCGGTTCGATGAGGGGGACTGGATCCCGAAGAAGGCAGAGTTCCCGAAGAGCCTGGAGGAGCTCGAGGTGCAGGCCCTGCACGACCCGGACGTGACCGGAAGGCTGGATGCCATCGATGCCCTGGCGGCCATGAAGGAGGCCGCGGTCCCCGCCCTCGCAAAGGTCCTGGCCGCGGACCCGCAGGAGAAGGTCCGCACGGCCGCCGCCAACCGTCTCGGGAGGATCCGATCCGACGGGTCCCTCCAGGCCCTTCTCGACGGCCTGGAGGACGAGTCGGCCGCCGTGCGCGGCGCTGCGGTCGGGGGGCTCGGCG
>JBDHKE010000347.1:0-2056 GCA_039586555.1 Gemmatimonadota bacterium
CGGCCACCGAGCGCCGGGCCGGGGCCACCACCGAGTCCCGGCGAGCCTCGGCCCCCTGGGGGTCATGATCGGTGAGGAGCAAGGGAGCTAGGGCCTTCTCCATGTGCCAGCGCACGTAGTGGGCCAACATGCAGAGGAACACGTGGGCCCGGACCCGCTCCTCGAGTCGGTGGCGAATCGGCCCCACCTCCAAGGCAAAACCCTTCATCACCCGAAACGCCTGCTCGATCCCTGAGAGATCCTTGTAGGCTCGAACAACGTCCTCGGCTCCGAGCGTTTCAGCTGAAACGTTCGTGCGGATCACGTAGACCCCGTCCAGCGCCCCCTCGGCCTCGATGCTCACCCAATCCCGCTCGAAGACCAGCGAGTCTTCGGTGATGTGGTAGCGGAAGTGTTTGGCCACCTTACTGGCCCCCAGCACTTTGCCCACCTCCACCCCGATGGCGTCCTCCCCCCTCAGGGGACGCCGCTCGCGACGGGTCCGGGCCTCGACCTTCGCCAGCTTCTGCTCCGTGACCTCCAGCAACTCCTCCCGCGTCCGGGCCCGGTCCTCGGCCAGCATCGGGTTCCGGCAGGCGATGAGCCGCTCGCCAGGAAAGTCCGGCGAACAGATCTCGGCCAGATCCTGTTGGTCGAAGAGCGAGAGTTGGAGAGGGCCCCCCTCCTTCATCAGCTTCCGGATCGTCGGCGCCCGCAGCGCCGTGATCCAGTCCACGCCCCGGGGCCGGAGCTCCTTCTCGATCCGAGCCTCGGTGATCATGCCCCGGTCCCCCACCATCGTCACCCGCTTCAGCCCGAAGCCCCCCTGCAGCCGGTCCAGCGCCGAGCCCACCGTATCGGGGTCGCCCGTGTTGCCCCGGAACACGTCCACCCCCACCGGCACCCCCTCCGGCGTGGCCAACAGCCCGAAGAGCACCTGCCGCTGGCTCCGGCCTCCTCCCCCCCGCTTCGGACGGCCGAAGGCCGCCAGCCCACACCTGCGACTCTCAAACGGCACCGCCGTCACGTCCCACAACACCCGCTCCCCTTCGGCCAGGTGACGTCCGGCCAGCTTCTTCTCGATCCGGCCCTGGCCTGCCTGCAGCCAGTCCAGCGCCTCGTACAGATCGTCCGCCCCGACTCCCCCGACGCCCAACACCTCGCCCAGGGAGCTCGACAGCGTGTCGGTGCCCAGCCGCTGGGCCGTGGCCAGCTTCGAGCACGGATCCAGGACCCGGGCCGCGATCATGGCCAGCACCCACTGACGCTTGGGATGCTTGCGGCTCGAGAGCAGCTCGGGCAGACCCAGCTGGTTCATCATCCCGACCACCGCGGCCACGTGGCCGTGCGGTCGGGCCCGGAGGAGCTCGAAGGCGTCTTCGACAGGGACCAGTTCCTCGCCTTTGAGCACCCGGCGGATGAGGTCCACCTGGGCCATGGGCAGGGAGGAGAGGTTGGCGATGGTGCGCTTGCGAGTGCGCTTGCCTTCGCGCCACGACTCCCTGAGCAAAACGGCTGGCGGCGAGGAGCGATTGGGGACGATGTCGATGTACATGGGTAGAGTATAATATATAACACATGGGACCGCAACATGTTATTAGCAGCATACATGGGTGCTATACATCATACAAAAAAACCGCCAACTTCAACAGTCTCAACACCTTAGCTCCGAAAATCAGGCGTTAGGTGGGGGTAACTTCCGTCTAATGGAAAAGGGGATGGTGGATGGCCGGCAGCTAGGGATACACGGGACCAGCTACGGGGGATACGCCACCAGCCTCATCATCACCCAGACCGATCGCTTCGCCGCAGCCATCAATATCTCCGGGAAGGTGAACATCATCTCATTCCTCGGAGACTCGGAGAAGATCACCACCCGCAACTACAATGCTGCCGAAGAGGGTCAGGATCGGCTGGGAGCCACCCTATGGGAGCAGCCCCAGAAGTACTGGGCCCACTCGGCGGTGGTGAACGCCGACCGGATCACCACTCCTCACCTCCTCCTAACCGGCCACGGGGACTGGAACGTTCCCGACACCAACACCCGGGAGATGTATTACGCGTTGAGGCGTCTGGG
>JBDHKE010000348.1:0-2054 GCA_039586555.1 Gemmatimonadota bacterium
CCTGTGCTTCCAGTGGAGAAAACAACCGCCGGAGTGGACGTGGCGTGAGACACTAGCCGGGTGTCGTACTCGAAGCTCGTGCTGTTCGAGCGCAGGGTGATGCGATGATGTGGAAGCCGATTCGAAGTCTGCCCGGCGCCTCTTCCTCTCGTGCTTCTCCTTTTTCCGGTGCACCTCGTCCTCTTGCCCGGCCCGGCGCGCCGCCCGCTCGGCGTTCCGTCGCCCCCCTCCTCGCGCAGCTGCTTCGCCGGCTTCTCCTGATCGCCCTGCTCCCCGGTTTGGCTGCGGCCGACGTGGACGTGGACTACGGGACGGTAGTGGGCGATCCGCCGAGCGCACACGGCACCAATGGGGTCTCCACGATCGAGGACGAGGCGATGTGGATCAGCCGCTGGCAGGAGACGAGCCTCGGGGTGATCCGGATCCAGATTCCGCAGTTCTTCCTGGAGCCGGTAAACGACAACGCCGACCCGGATGTGGTGGCCTGGGAGAACTTCCAATTCGATACGGCGATCCCGATCCCGCCCGACTTGACCAGGACCGTCAGCTTCGCCAGCGCCTTCAATGCCATGAAGGAAACCGGCGTCACGATTCAGGTCAATCCCGTGTACGTCTCCGGCTGGCTCAGCTCGAACCCGATCCCACCGGACTACATGGGCTTTCCCGGGGCGGCCTTCTCCACCTATCCCCCGAACGACCTCGACGAGTACCAGGAGTACATCTACGCCCTGCTCTACTATCTGGTGAACACAATCGAGTACCCGCCCGAGCGCATCATGCTGGACGTGATCAACGAGCCCGATCTCGGCTGCGGGGCCGATCCCGTGGTGCCCTGCTTCTGGGACGACTGGGACATGGGGGACATCGTCGATGTGGTGCAGCGATCGGACGCGGCCGTCCAGGCCGTCGACAGCCGGATCCGCATGGTGGGGCTCGCCGAGTGCTGCGGCACCTCGATCGTGCGCGACCTCATGGACGACTACAACGGGGCGCAGTACCTGAGCGGACTCACCTATCACCGCTACGTCGGAAGCGACTTCAGCTCCGGAATCTCGCGCGGAAACGCCCTCCAGCCCTACGGACTTCCGGTCTACTGCAACGAGTACGGCAGCTCGACCTACCGGAGCGACGGCACGAACGGCGCGCTGTGGCACGCCTACGCCCTTCCCCTGATGTGGAGCAACCAGATCTGCCCCCTGCAGTTCCCCTTCTCGGAGAATCCCTACAGCCAGGATCCCTACAACAGCATGGGACTGATGCTGGACTGGACCGCGGGGTGGGCCCGAAAGCCGGCCTACTGGGTGTACGCCAACTTCTACGGGAACTTCCCGGGTAAGGAGCTGGTCTCGGCCTCGGGGGACTCGGGCTTCGACGTGCTCGCAGCCAGAAGCCCGTCGGGACAGGACGCAGAGCTCGCCCTGTGGGTCTCCAACCGGAGCGGCAGCAGCTATCCGGCCAACACCATCACGATCGAGAACTTCCCGGCGCCGAGCGCCGAGGTGCTCGTGTTCGACAACCTGAGCGGAACCCTTCCCGTCGATACGATCACCGTATCCGGGAGCCCCCTGGTCCTCGAATACCCCATCTCCGCAAACAGCGCGTTTACGTTCCGGCTGAGCGCCGGCACTTCGAGCATTCCCGCACTGGATCCAGGGGGCCTGGTCGCCCTTCTCCTCGGGCTGGTCGCCTCCGCCCTGCTCCTGCTGCGGCGGGGAGCGCGCGGGCCGGCGAGGTAGTTGCCGTTCAGGCCGCTCGCATCAAGGGATATCTTCTCTGCTCCCGGTAATCTCCTCGATGAGAAGATCCCCTAGCATCTCGGCCTTCTTCATACGTCCTTTGGGATTGCAGTGAACATGGTCCTTGAAATATCCTTCATTGCCTGTCATCTCTCTGTCCAGATCGACGAAGAGTACCTTCCTCTCTTCCGCCACCCTTCTGATGACATCATTATCTTGCTTCATCCCCTTGACCTTCAGGTCGTGGTCAATGGACCATGCCTTGGGCATCCTGGACGGGTCGACTGAGTAGGGCTGGGTGGTAAGAACCGGTACAAT
>JBDHKE010000349.1:0-2048 GCA_039586555.1 Gemmatimonadota bacterium
GACCCTCGCGGAGAGGAAAAGAGGGAGGGCCTCCCGTCCGTACTCCTGGGCGAAGGCGACGGCGATCGCGGCGATCCCGCCGACGAGGAAGATGCGTATCACCCGGCGGCGAGATGCCTCGTCCGAGCCCAGGTGGTAGCCGACGGCGAAGAGGAGCGGCACGAAGCAGTACGTGCGGAGGGTCGCCCCCAGCAGGACCACGGAATGGAACCGGGTGAAGACCCACACCGCCGAGGCGAACGTGACCAGCACCCAGGGGAGGAAGTAGGTGGCGTATCTCCGCGGGACGGTCCGTTCGTGGAAGAGGAGGAGGAACCCCGCGAGGAGGAAGAGGAGGTCCTTCACCCCCGTCACCAGGATCGGGGCGCCGGGGAGGGCCTTGCGGACGCTCTCGTCGACGAACGCGATCGCGACCCCCGCGAGGATGAGGATCTCGACCGTCCTGAATCTGCCGCCCTCCGTCACTCTCGGCGACTCCTACGGCACGTGTCGCAAACCGCCGTGACCGCGGACACGTTACCGGATTCGGGTCCACTCTGCGATCGAAAACCGATGTAAAGAAAGTTTCGTATTGTGTCCCCGAAACTCCCGAAACTCCCCGGCAACTCATTGACTGTTCGCGGATCGTGGATAAGCTGGGCGGCAACGGCTTCCGGCGTCGCTGCACGGATGATGGACTGCCCTGATCTGCACGGAGACCGATGAGCCTCAGGAGCCGCGCCCGCGTCCTGGTCCGGAACATGGGGCTCAACCTCGGGACCCACGCTGCCCTGATCCTCGTCTTCCTCGTCACCACTCCGCTCGTCGTGCATGGCCTGGGGGAGAAGGCGTACGGGGTCCTCTCCCTCACCCTGGTCGTTGTCGGGATCTTCGGCTTCCTCGACCTGGGGATGAGCCACGCCGCCACGAAGTTCGTCTCCGATCACCTGGCGCGCGGGGAGGAGCAGGACGTGCGCAGGGTCGCCTCGACCTGCCTGATCGTGAACCTCGCCGTCGGGGTGGCGGGGGCGGGGATCATCATCCTCCTCGCCCCCCTCTTCGTCTCCCGGCTCTTCGACCTCCCGGAGGCCCTGCGAGAGCCCGGACGCGCCGCGTTCGTTCTGCTGGCCCTGAGCTTCCCGTTCGTCCTCGTCCAGAACACGCTCAAGGGGATCGCCTCGGCGCTCCAGCGTTTCGACCTCATCAACCTCGTGAACGGCGTGGCGGGGGTCCTGCAAGGGGTCGTCCCCGTGGGGCTCCTCCTCCTCCGATGCGGGCTGGTGGAGATCGTCTATGCCCTGACGCTCCTCCGGGTCTTCGCCTGCCTCGCCTATGCGCTCCTCTTGAGGAGGACGCTGCCCCAGATGCGGGGGGGGCTCCACTGGCACCGCGGTACCCTCCGGAGGCTGATGGGGTTCAGCTCGTGGCTGGTCCTCTCCGCCCTGGTCTGGCCCCTGCTGGTCGGTTGCGACCGCATCCTGATCGGCTCGCTCCTCTCGGCGGAGGCGGTGACCTTCTACGCGGTCCCGTTCGGGATCGCCAGTCGCCTGAAGATCTTCTCGACGAGCATGGCCCCGGTCCTCTTCCCCGCCTTCAGCGAGCGGGCGGCGACCCTGGACATGCTCGCGGTCCGGTCCCTCTTCCTGAAGTCCGCGGGGTCGCTCCTCGTCATCCTAGCCCCGATCGTGCTCGTGCTGGTCGTGATCTCGGGGAGGCTGCTGGGCATCTGGATGGGGGAGGAGTACGCGGAGCGGAGCACCCTCGTGCTCCAGATCCTGGCGGCGGGTACGCTGCTCAACGCCCTGGGATCGATCCCGCTCATGGCGCTCCTGGGGCTGGGCCGAAGCGATCTGATCGCCAAGGCCCATCTGCTCGAGCTTCCGGTGTACGGTGGCCTGGCCCTGTTCCTGATCCCCCGGATGGGGATCACGGGCGCCGCCGTGGCCTGGATCGTCCGCGTCGTCCTCGACCTCCTGCTCCTCTCCATCCCGGCATGGAGGCTGGCGGGGGCGCCGCGCGCTGCCGCGGAGCGACTCGTCCCCGCACCGGATGCGGTCCCCTCCAGCCAC
>JBDHKE010000147.1:0-19501 GCA_039586555.1 Gemmatimonadota bacterium
CCAGTTCTGGCCGTCGCGAAAGACGAACCCTCGCCTGCGCATGAATTTGAGGATGTAGTGGCGGCTCTTGATGATCTCGCGCTGGAAGGTCTCGCGGCAGCGGACCAGGTCACGGATCCGCTCGTCCTCCTCGGTGGGGACGTGGATGAGGACGAGGCGGCCATCGCGGAAGTCGCGGGCGATCTTGATGGCATCGCGGCGGTCGGTTTTGCGACGCTCGCCGGGCCGGCGCGGAATGAGAGAGGGAGCGGCGAGGTGGCATTCGACGCCCCACTGGGCGAGGGATCGCTGGAGCACGTAGCCAGCGCCGGAGGCCTCGTAGCAGGCGCGCACGGTCCCCTCCACTTGCAGCCGCTGGAAGTAGCGGCGGAGCTTGCGCAGGTCGTAAGGCAACCGGTCGACGTGCAGGGGCTCGGGATCGCGGTTGCGAAACACTGCAGCGGTGATGGAATCCTTGTGGATGTCCAAGCCGACCCAGGCCAGCATCGCCATCGAAGACCTCAGCGTGCTGGCGGGTGAGTTGTCACCGCGTGCGTTGGGTTTGGTGATGGAATGGGCAGCGCTGCATCAGGCTGAGCTGCGTGAGCAGTGGGAGAAGGCCATGAGGAATGAGCCGCTGGGAAGGATCGAGCCTCTCTCGTAGGAGGATGGACATGCTACACGACGTCGTCGCTGCCGAGGCTCGCCCGGGCTTCAAGATCTGGGTTCGCTTCGAGGACGGGCTGGAAGGTGAGGCGGATCTCTCGGATCTTGCCGGTCGCGGGGTGTTCAAACGTTGGACCGATGACCCGGCGGAGTTCTTCGAGGTCAGCGTGGACCCCGAGTGCGGGACCGTCGTATGGCCAGGCGATCTAGATGTCGCTCCGGACCGCCTGTATTCGGAGATCTCTAGATCGGCCGGACGCACGAAGTCGACGTCGAAGGTCTGATCCGGGCGCCCTCCTCATAACACGCGGTACTTGCGCTCGCGTCAGCGCTCCGCGCTGCCGCGGCCCTTCGGGTCATGCCGCTAAGCGGTACGACGCAAACCGCCGAATCTTATCGGAAATCGAGTGGCAGCCCTGAGCCCTCTCCCGCGATTCTGACGCTCGTTGGTTCGTATCTCCTATGAGGTTTAGGGGCAGATCCTTGGCCAACCTCACCTCACAGTTCGCTGAAGGTGGCTGACCGTCGGCTCTCGCCTCTCGATTCGGTGCCCGCAGACCGTCCGGCAGCCCGCTCGGACCCTGCTCAGCCCTTGGGCCTGATGAACTCCTCGAACGGCGGGTAGTCGTGCAGCGGCTCGAGGTCGAAATCCCGGTGTACTGAGACGGAGAACGGCCAGCCCCGGGCGAGGGCTTCCCTCAATAGTGCCATCGCACGGTCCCGATCACCGAGCAGCGACGCGATCCGGGCCATCCGGAATGAATCGCCCCCGAAGTCCGGTGGCACTGCGCTTCCCGCAAGGCTCTCGCTGACGGCCAGTGCTTCGGTCCGGTTGCCGCGGCGGGCCGCCAGTGCACCCAGGTATCCTCGCACATCCATGTGCTCCGGGGCCTCCGAAGCCAGCTCGTGGAGGAGCGACGCCGCTTCCTCCCAACGCTGCGCCTGATAATAGGCCAGAGCCAGGCCGTAGCGGTTCGGCCAGGTTCTCATCTCGTCCTCGGGACGCGACACCCACCACGCGATGGCGCGGTCGGCAAGCTCGGAGGACGCCTGGAGGTGCCCGTGAGTCCTGAGTTCCGCGGCGGTGTTCGCCATCAACGTGGCTGGCGTGGCGGGATCCTCGCTGGGCAGCGAGAGGCTCTCATCGAGGATCCGCTCCGCATCGCGTACCCGGCCGAGGGCCGCCAGCGCTCGCAGTTCCGCATCCAATATCAGCAGCCGCCCCGGATACACGTCACGAGCGCGTCGTGCCTCGCCCATCTCGCGTCGGTAATCACCCAGCATGTGGTAGGCTTCCATCAACGCGAGCCACTGGAACTGGTTCGACGACAGATCGACGGTCGACAGCACCTCGATCGCCTCCGCGGGGCGATTGACGATCAACGCCTGGACGCCGACATCGATGCCGCCCCTCGCGCGAGCCGCCTCGAGTGCGCCCATCTGATCCCCGCTCTGCCGAGCTAGGATCCAGTCCAGCGTGTGGCGCTGGTAGTCGGACAGTCGGAGTCTCTTCGTCGCGAGCACCCGCGCGTTCGAGTCGGCCAGCGCGAACTCCCTCAGGTTCGAGTGCGCCATGATGATGTAGAAGCGGGGGGCTAGGAAACCGGTGTCCAGCGCGACCGCGTGATAGAGGTGCACGAGCGCCTGGCGCATCCCCGTTGGGTCGCCCTGGAAGTGGCGATACCCCTGGAGGTACTGCCGATAGGCCTCAAGCGATGGGGGCCTGCCGAGGTCTGCTGACTGGGCGAGACCAGGGCCGGTCAGCACCGCGAGCGTCCGGACCACGCTCCGACTCAAGGAGTCGACCGCGACACCCGGCGCGTCCAGGGGGCTTCCGACCGGAGGCACCGCGCTCAGCAGATCCCCGTTCCGGGCATCGACCACCTGGGCCTGTATCTCGACCGAGTCCCCGCGTCGGTAGTAGGCTCCCACGATGACAGTCGCCGCTCCGGTTGCCTCGGCCATCGCGGCGGGGCCCGGCTGCTGGCCGTCGCTGAAATCGGGTCGGGGAGCCAACCCGATCGCGCTGGGCACGACATCGACGACTCCGGACTCGTAGAGCGCTTGCGTGATCCAGGCGGAAGCCATGCGGCCCAGAGGGTCCAGCTCGGGGTCGCCTGTCTGGTTCTCGAACACGGCCACGACCACGCGCTCCGAGCTCATCACCGCGCTCCCGCCCTCCGACCCCAGGAGCCGGAAGAGCGCGACGCCGGTCGCCATGCCGAGGACCACGCCGAGTGCGAGCCCTGTCCGGCCCGGCACGCGAGATCGACGGGTCGGAGCGATCTCGGACGGTTCCGGCCCCGCCGGGACACCGTCCATCCCGGGAGAATCCGCGGTCGCCTCGCCGCCGGTTGCGGCCTGCGACCCTGCAGGCTCCCGGACCCCTCTTTCACCGGAGGCGTCAATTCGCCCTCGAATCGCCTCGACCAGCTCCCGCGTCTTCGGCGCGGGCTCGATTTCGAGCTCCTCTTCGAGTCTGCGGCCGAACGCCTCGTACAGCCGAAGAGCCCCCGCTCGATCTCCCATCCGATCCAGGAGCTCGATGGCCTCGGTCGCGAGACGCTCGTCGAAGGGTCCGAGTGCCGCGGCGCGTCGTGCCCAGTGCCCCGCACCAGCCGCGTTCCCAGCACTCTCCGCGGCCTGGGCGAGTGCCCAGGCGGCGTGACTCGCGTGCCTGCGGAGCTCCTCCCGCCGCCCGTCGAGCCACCGCTCGTATTCTGGAGCACCCGACACGAAGAACCCCGCCAACAGATCGCCCCGGTAATAGCTCCAGAGCTTCCTCTCTCCGTCCCTCTTCGAGCGCCGCGTCGAAGGCCCGGACGTCACACCACAGCCGCTCCTCGTCGATCCCTAGCTCGTCCTCGCCTCGCGCGACGATGACGCCCGGGCCGAGCGATTGCCTCAGGTAGTAGAGGGACTGTCTGAGCGCTCTGCGCGCACGTGTCTGGTCGGTCTCCGCCCAGAACAGTCCGAGGAGCGTGTCCCGCCGGTGGAAGCCTCGCTGCGAAGAGGCCAGAAAGGACAGCAGTCCGAGAAGCTTGGGCCGCGCGAGAACGGACTGCAACTCAACACCCGAGCTGCTCAGCTGAGGGGTGCCGAGGGCCCGGAATTCGATCGTTGGACCCGTCACCGGAGGGACCATGAGCCGTCTCGCGGGAGATGACGCTAGGACAGACGGCGGCGAGACGCGCCTCGGCCACCGTATCCCTCGCAACGTACTCTCGGCCTTTGCGGACGGCAAAGAAAAAGTCGTGCGCCGGCGGAGCGCAGCGGAGACGCCAACGAAGGGAGACAAACGATGCGGTACGGACGACTCATGCTCCTGGCCTCAGTGGTTCTGATCGGGGGCTGCAGTGATTCCACGGGCGTCGACCCGAGCAGTCCCCCCGGAACCGAGACCTTCGAGTGGAGCGGAGAGATCGCGCCCGCGGGCACGGTGGAGATCAAGAACATCAATGGAGACGTGCGAGCTCTGCCCAGCAGCGACGGCATGGTTCGCGTACTGGCCCTCAAGGAGGGGGAACACGACGATCCGTCAACCGTGCGGATCGAGGTGCTGGAGTCCCAGCAGGGAGTGACGATCTGCGCCGTTTACCCCGACGTTCCGGGTCAACCCGTGAATCAGTGCCTCCCCGGGATGGCCGGTCAGCTCTCCTCACGCAGCAACGACGTCTCCGTGACCTTCGACATCGAGGTGCCGGCGGGCCGAGCGTTCATCGGCAGGACGATGGCCGGCTCGGTGGAGGCCGCCGACCTCACGGGCTACGTCCATGCCCGCGCGATGGCCGGAGACATCGACATCTCGACCTCGGGAATCGCCGAGGCGACCACGATCAACGGCGACATCACCGCCTCCATCGGGCGAGGCGCCTGGGATCGTGACCTCTCCTTCAGCACCCTGTCGGGCCACGTGACCGTCCGGGTTCCGGCGTACACGAACGCCGACGTCTGGGGCAGCACCGGCAACGGATCGATCTCGACCGACTTCTCGCTCAGCATCACGCGAGTGGGCACCTGGCGGCAGTTGCGCGGGAGGCTAGGAAACGGCGGCCGGATGCTCAGCATCACCACCGCGGCAGGCGACATCGCGCTACTCGCGCATTAGCGGCCCTCACGGCAGCGATGCGATCGGGGAGTTCCTCGAGCGTCACCCGCGCACGAGCCCCCGCCGAATCCGACAGGCCATCCAGCTCGTGGAGCGCCGCGCGGACGGTGGATTGGTTCGGCGAGTGGCCCCCGGGCTCGCCCTGCTCGCCGCGTTGGTGGTCGGCGTGGTGCTCGGGCTGATCCTCAGCTGAAACGACGCCCAATGCAAGAAACTGAAACCCGCCGATGCAAGAGAGGAGAAGAGGACATGAAACGGCTCGGCACCGCACTGGTGGTTCTGGCCGCCTTCCACATCCCGAATCACGTCGAGGCTCAGAGCGGGCCGCTCTCAGCTGGGACCCGCATCCGCGTGCGCGCTGCTGACGTCGGTGTCGGTAGCGCGACGGGGAAGGCCACTGCTGCGTTGGTCGGGCACCTCCTTGGGGCCGGCGCCGACTCGCTGTGGCTCAGGGTCGACCCCCCGGATGGGCCGTTGCTCGCGATCGACCGCGCGACCATTCGGCAACTGGAGGTCAGCGCCGGACAGAAAAGGAATGCCGGAAAGGGTGCCCTGTGGGGAGCCGGGGTGGGGCTCGGGCTGGGCTTGCTCGCCGTCGCGGCGCTGGACGACTGCATGGCAGGGACCCAGGGCTGGTGGATCGACCCCTGCGAAGGGGATGAGGACGTCCTCATCCTGGGGAACGTGGCGGCCGGCGCGGCGTGGGGTGCGCTCATCGGTCTTCTGATCACCAGCGAGCGGTGGGTCACCCTCCCCCATACGAGCCTGATCCTGGGTGACGCGGGCGATGGTGTGGGCCTGGTTCTCGGGGTTCAACACCCGCTCTGAGACGCGCCGCGAACGAGAGACGATTTCAGGGCACTCCGGCGTCGCCGGAGGCAAGCATAGGGCAGGCTGCAGACCGCGACGGGTGTCAGCACCCTCCATGGCGTGCAGCACACGATAGGAGGACCCCATGACTTCTTGGATCCCTGGTACTTG
The DNA here is from genome assembly GCA_039586555.1 of Gemmatimonadota bacterium. Taxonomy (GTDB): domain Bacteria; phylum Gemmatimonadota; class Gemmatimonadetes; order Longimicrobiales; family Gaopeijiaceae; genus JBDHKE01. The sequence goes on from JBDHKE010000147.1 coordinate 5,735, forward strand.
GCGGCCCTGGTTGTTCGGAGGCTGCGTTCTCCTCTGTTTGGTTGTCTGTGTGGTTGGGTGCAGCGACTCTCCATCCGCCCCATCCGGGATGGTGGACAGTGGCTCCTGGTACCGGACCGGATTCCGGTGGCCCCACGACGGCAACCCGTACGAAAGCCCCAACTTCATCGTGTACAGCGACGGAGCCAGCCTGGAGGCGCGTCAGAAGCTCGCCGAGATCGGAGAAGAGCTCCTGGACGTGTTGAAGGCGGACTTCGGCATCACGAGCGACACGCTGTTCCACTTCCCGCCTGGACAGTCGAAGATCCACGTCTTCGCCTACAAGAACCACACCCCGATGGACTGGGGCGGGTGGGGCTACTTCGGCGGCCTGATGATCTTCTCACTGGATCACGAGATGCGAACCCAGTGGGGGCACACCGAGCTGCAGAACTACACGCGGGTGGTCAAGCACGAGCTCATGCACGCGGTCGAAAGCCTGCTCAAGGGGTCCGACAACCCCAACCTCGTGGACGTCTGGTTGACGGAGGGGGTCGCGGAATACGTGGCTGGGGGAACGCAGTCCATCAGCAGCGTGACCACCCTGGCACAGCTGGAGGAGTTGGTGGCGACATTCGGCGAGTTGAACCCCATCGCCATGCACCAGTACAGGTACCCTGACATCCCCGGCGTCGGGGCCTACTACTACGTCATGTTTGAGCTGGCCGTCAAATACCTCCTGGATTCAGCCGGGGGAGGGCAGACGAAACCCAGCATCAGGGACATCTTCCTTGACGCGAGGGGTGGCGTCGCATTCGCCGCGTCGTTCGAGAACAGGCTCGGAATCAGCCTGCAGGACTACGAGGATCAGTTCTTCGATCGAGTTCGTGGCTACCTGCCCTGACCGGGTGTTTGACCTCTACGCGTCACTCCGCTCTGGCCGATTCGCGCTCCCCGCGGCACCTTCCGGCCAGGGCGGAGCGCTTTCTGGAGTCGATGAATAAGGTCCCGCACGAAGTGATCATTCTGCGGAAGGTACTTGCGATCCTGGCGCTGGTGGCGCTGGGCGGCCTCATCGTCACCCTCGAGCGGGGAGCCTATGGGGTCGACCCTCGATTGGTGTTCGCCACCCGGCTGCTCCTCGTCCCCCTGGGGGTCACCATCGCCGGGCTGGCCTTGGGCAGGTACTGGAGCCGGTGGCTGGCCCTCGCTGGCGCCTTCGCGGTGCTTCCATGGGCTGTGGTCCTGACCTTCGGACTGCCCTCGGGGGCACCCTTGGGGCAGCAGACCATCGCCCTGGTCGCCTCCTTCGTGCTTCTCGCGAGCCTGCTGGGCCGGACCATGTTCGACCACTGCGAGGGCCGGAGCGGCAGGGACTGGAGCGGCCCGCGCATGGGGCTCGTGCGCTGGACCATCATCCTGAACATTGCCTCTGCCCTGGGACTCTTCCTCTTCGTAGCCGTGTACCGCTACGCCATCGAGTGGCACGTCGTCATTCCCGCAGTGCTGCTGGCCGGACTCCTGGCGGGGGTTCTGCTCCTGGCCAGGCAGAAGACCCTCGGCCTCCTGCTCGTGGCGGTCTGCTCCGTCCTCTTCGTGCCGGCTGGGACGTTCTTCGTGTGGAAGGAGGCGAGCCACACGGGAGAAGTCTATGTGTTCGCGGCCGCCTTCGTGCCCGGAATCGCCGCCGGCTGGGCTTGCCTGTTCGCCTTCGGAAAGCCGCTCTGGCAGGCGCTCCGGACGGGGTGAGCGGTGCAATCCGGTTAGGGGGACAATGAGGTCATGGTCAATATGGTTGAGCGGGTTCTCCTCCTCGCCGCGGCCGCTGCACTGCTCGCTTGCGGCGAGAGTTCCACCCTCGAAATCAGGCCACGAGGATCCCTTTCCGATTCGACGGAGTTGGCTGGACTCCACCTGTCCATCCGCGGTCGCTCGATCACTGCCCACGACTTCGGCCCGGACGAAGCCGGATTGACAGAGTTCAAACTCACCGTTCCCAACTCGGGCCGCATCGACATCGGCGTTCGCCTGGACCAGTATGGCCGCCTCGCCGCCGAAGGCAACGTCAGCTGGGAACTTGCCCCAGAGTTTGAGTGGGGGCTCGACATCTTCCGCACCACCTCCGATCCCATGGATATGTGCCTGGGCTGTGCTGGGTCCGTGGAGATCCCCATTCAGGCGTGGGCCGCGAACGAGCCCCGGGAGTCGTTGTGGTTCGCCTGGGGCGGCAAGCCAAAGGGTTCAGATATCGTCTTCTGACGGTGCGACCCGAGGACGTCACGATCGACCTCGACAAGGGGACCGTCCACGTGCGGGTCTAGGCGAAGGGATATGGCATTCGGGTCGTCTTGGCTCGGCTTCTCGGGGACCGCGAGGTGACCGTCTCGGCCAAGGCGGTGGCGGAGGGGCACGCCGTCCGGTGCGTCTCGGAGGGCGTCACCGAGGACGGACTCGATATCCAACGGTGCGATGGGCTCGTCAAGCCCCTACCGTCACCCTCGAGGGCACGCGTGGCTCCGCGCTTCTCACGGCCAATTCCCAATCCACCTGAGGAATAACGAGGCCGCCCAAGCGTACATCCTCAATGTTGCCCGAGTTCTGGGCTTTGCTCCCACAAGGGAAGGGAGGACTTGTGATGAAGCGCCGCGGTGCTTCAGCCATCGTCCTGGTCGCCAGCCTACCCGCGGTGCTTGCATGTGGCATGCCCCCCGCGGCAGAGACGCCAGCCGCGATGTTCCGTGGAAACGCGGCCCACACGGGTGTGTACGACGCCGACGGCCCGGTCAACCTGGGTGGAGTCCTGTGGCGGTTTCCCACCATGGGACCCGTGCGGTCCTCCCCCGTCGCGGCCGGGGATGTGGTGTACGTGGGCAGCACGGACGGGAATCTCTACGCCCTGGACAGGACCACCGGCGCGGAGCGGTGGCGCGTCGACGTGAAGAGCCCGGTGAGCTCGTCACCGGCCGTCACCAGGGGCCTGGTGATCTTCGGAAGCAGGGACGGGGCGTTTCATGCCGTGGATGCAGCTTCCGGGGCGTTCCGGTGGCGCTTCGATACCGGTCCCCTGGTGCCCTGGGAGTGGGGATTCGAGGGCTGGGACGTCTACACCTCCTCGCCGGTTGTGGTGGACAGCGTCGTCGTTTTCGGCGCAGGAGATGGCGTGCTCTACGCTCTCGATGTCGCGACCGGAGGTGAGCTGTGGAGGTTCACCACCGAGGGGCGCATTCGCTCATCGCCGGCGGCCACCGACGGGACGATCTTCGTGGGAAGCACGGACGGCCGCGTGTACGCGGTGGACCTCGAGACCGGGCGTGAACGGTGGCGTCACGAGATCAGCGGTCCGTCGGTACGCTCGGCAGACCTGGGGGTGGATCGCAAGTCCATCATCGCATCGGCCGCCGTGGCGGGGGGAACGGTCTACATCGGCTCCCGGGACGGCTACATGTATGCCCTGGACAAGGACAGCGGCGAGCGCAGGTGGCGCGTCAACCACGAGGGCTCTTGGGCCATGTCGTCACCTGCGGTGCTGGAGAACATCCTGTACAGTGGCACCTCGGACGGACGCTGGGTCCATGCCCTCGACGCGGATTCCGGCGAGGAGCTGTGGAGGTTCGTGGGAGCGGGCTACACCTGGTCCTCGCCGTGCCTCGCCGGGGATGTCCTATACGTCGGGGACGGAGGAGGCTATCTGCGGGCGCTGGACCGCCACACGGGAACCGAGCTCTGGAGCTACCGGGTGGGGGACGGAGTCTATTCAAGCCCTGTCGTCGGGGACGGCGTGGTCCTCTTCGGCTCGGACGACGGGACCGTCTACGCGCTCCACGGAGTGGGCCGGCAGGCTCATCGTGCAGTCTTCTGGGACGAGAACCTTCGGGACTATACCATCTTCCGATCGCATCTGGAGACCAGGGTCTACCTCGAACAACGAGGATACCAGGTGCTGAACGCCGATGGGCTGGGTGGATTCATGGAGGATCGGTCGAGGGACGGGCACCCCAGCGTGCTCGTCTTCGCCATGGATCATCTCCCCGCCTCCGTGGCCACCGAATCGTCGGACACGGTTCTCTTTCGCCGCTATCTGGAGTCGGGGGGCAAAGTGGTGTGGCTGGGACTGCCGCCCATGCTCCTGACTCGCGACGAGACAGGCCGTGCCATCGCTCTGGACCGCACCGGAGCCACGAGACTCCTTGGGGTCGACTACGGCGGAGTCAACTTCGACTTCTACGCGTCGGCTCCGACGGACCTGGGCCGGCGCTGGGGACTGGAGCGCGGATGGGTGAGCTCCTACGCGCTCGATGCATCCGATGTCATCGAGGTCCTCGGAGTGGATGAGAACGGCAGGGCCGGCGCCTGGGTGAAGGGGTTCGGCGGGCCTCCGGGAGCGGGGTTCGTCAGCCTGGGGTCCGATCACGTGACCTGGGAAGGTCTCCGGGCGATCTACGCCGTCGCGGAGTACGGGATCGGGGAGACGACGGCTGGACGGTAGCTGTTAGCCTCGCCTCCGCCACCCGGGCGCCGATAGGCCCCCGACGGGTGACTTCGCCATTGCATGGCTGCCATGCGCCGAACGTGCTGCGGAAGCTCGCCGTACGGTCGGCGTCCAAAAGCCTGCAGAGATACGCGTGCCTGAGCGAGCGTGGTGCGCCTACCGCGGCAGTGGAAGCCCGAACCGCTGGAGCACGGCCAGGAAGCGAGGATCCGAGAATAACGGCTTCCACTGAGGCAACAGGTAGGGAAGGAAGGAGATCCCGCCCTTTTCGGCCTCCTCCAGCGCGGTGAGAGCGAGCTCGTCGTCCCCCGTGGCCACGTAGACCTTGGCCAGCTCGGTGGGTCGGGACTCGCCCCGCTCGACCCGGGCCCGGACGACCTCAGCTAACTGGAGCGCTTCGTCCCTGCGTCCCGCGAGTCCCAGGAGATAGCCGCGAAGATAGGGGATCTGCTCCCCGTAGAGCTCCTCGTATCGGTCGAACTCCGCGAACGCCTCGTCCCACCTCCCCAGGTGAGCGTACGCCGTCGAGAGCAGCCAGTGGGCCTCGCCGTAGGATGGGTCCAGCTCATCCGCGGCCAGACCTTCTTCCACCGAGCCCTCCAGGTCCCCAGCGCCAAATCTCCACCAGCCGAGATCCGTTCGCATCAGCGCGGATCGGAGGTCCAGAAGCACCGCTCGCTCCAGGAGAAGCACGGCCTCCCCGTAGCGCCCGGATTGTGAAAGGGCCAGCCGTAGTCCTGGAGGGCGTACGCCGTCGGGTTGCGGGCCATGGCCTCGCGGAACGCGCGCTCTGCCGCTGCGAGGTCGTGCCGCATGTGGAACTCACCCCCCAGCGCGTGGTATGCCTCGCTGGACTCGGGATCGAGTCGAATGGCGGCCTCCGCGGCTCGCTCCGCGGCCTCACCCACGTCTTCCCTGGAAATCCAGTCGTACTCGACGGCGGTGCCGTAGCTCACCGCCAGTGCGGCGTGGGCCGGCGCGAACGTGGAGTCCCGGGCGATGGACTCCTCGAAGTAGGGGATGGACCGTCGGAAGTCGTCCGGTGTGATGCGGTACAGGTGGTGCAAACCCAGCACGTAGGCACGGTAGGTCTCCGGCTCCAGCCGCGAACCCATGGCCAGGCGCCGCTCGTCACCGGGGGTCAGAGCGATGTCGACCTCCGCGGCGATGGCCCTTGCCACCTCATTCTGGAGAGCCAGGATGTCCTCCACGTCACGCTCGTACTGCCGGGCCCAGACCTGCCGGTCGCTGGAGCCGTTGATCAACTGCGCCGTGATCCGAACGCGGCCACCGGCTCTCACGACGGATCCCTCCACCAGCCAACGGACACGCAGCTGCTCGGCAATCTCGGGCGACGATAGCCCGGTCTCCCGGTACAGCATCGCCGACCTCCGGGAGGTGACGCGGAGCGCCCCGATCTGCTGGAGAGCGGTGATCAGCGCCTCCTGCATCCCCGCCGCGAACCACTCCTGGTCGGTCTGCGACGAGAAGTCGTCGAACGGGAGGACGGCGATGGACCCCTCGTCCTCGACGCGGAGGGACGCGCTCCTGGACCCACCCACCAGCCAACCGGCGACAGCGGCGATGGTCACCAGCGCACGGACTGCGACGACGGTTCGGCCCGAGAGCCAGGACATGTCCGCTGGCACGGATTCCGGGTCGGAGGCCGTACGCTCGAGTCCGTGGGAGGTGAAGTCGAAGGCCCAGGCGAGGACCACGGCCACCGGGAGCCCCAGCGCGGCAACGAGGATCAGAGCGCGAAAGACCCAATTGGGCGCCCCGAGTGGCTCAAGCAGGAGCTCGGCGGCCTGGAGAAGCGCGTACGCGACTGCCAGATAGACGATCGCGCCGCGGACGGTCTTTCGCCGCTTCAGCTCATGGAGGAAGCGGGGCGATCAGGCGGTCTCAGGTCTATGGCCTTGAGCCTCGGGAAGCGGGTTCACTCGTCATCGTCTCGAAACATGCACCAGGTCTCGATGTCGTCCGTCACGCGGGCATGGCCCAGGACGCGGTATCCGAATCGTTCGTACAGGGGGACGTTGGAGGGGTCCTCGGTGTTCAGGGTCACCCCGCACGAGGCACGGTCCAGGGCGGATGTCTCGTGCACGGCCTCAAGGAGGCAGCGTGCCAGCCCGCGACCCGTGTGGGCACGGCGCACGCCGATCATGTTGAGATGATAGTGAGGCCGGTCCACCCCGAACTCCCGCAGGGCTTCGCCGAGCGCCTCGTAGCGTCTCCGGGCGCCCTCGCCCAGCCGGCGCCATACCGCCCTCCGTCGCCTGCGGAGCTCCTCGGGCGGGTCACCCCCATCAGGCAGGGTGACGGTGGCGGCGGCGGCGAGCCCTCCGCCCTCGGCTCGGACGCCCAGGACCAGGTCGTACCTGAGGAAGCGGGCCATCACGAAGAAGTCGACCAGCGTGCGCAGACGGCACGCGTAGTCGTCGCCCGCTCGGCCGATGACGTAGCGGATGACAGGATAGTCGAAGAAGGCTTCGCAGAGGACATCGACCGCCTCCTCGACCTGCAGCGGGGAGAGGCTGACGGCTTTCAACGGGCTCCATCCATCTGGATCGTCGACTTCCTCATGAAGCGCTGGAGTTAGGAGTCGCGCCAGCTCGAGCGCGGACCGCTTGTGGTCTCTCAAGACCGGTGGGGTCAGCGGGGACCCAAACAAGGCGCGCGAACAGAACACCCGGGAAGAATCGGGACTTGGATGCGGGCGCGCCAGTTGGCCGGATCCTTCACTGTCAGAATGCTGTCCGACGGTGTACGATCAGGAGGAAGCCGTCCCAGCGGCTGTCTTGTGGGCCATGATCGTCTTCGCGGTGCTATCGTCGCCACTCGTTGTGGGATGGCCGGGACCGGTGCCGGCGGCGGGCCAGGAAACGGAGTCACTGGCCGTCTCCGCCGACTCCCTGGACGATGGGCCTCACGTCTACTGGATCGACGATTCGAACGCCCGCGTCTTCTACATCTGCAATGGTGAGTTTCTGCCGAAGGGTTACAGGCTCTCCCGAAACCTCACGTTCGCCGGCCTCTGCGCCGACTCCCTGGTGGAGTACGACATTCCGGCCCGCGAGCCCAGCGTGGAGCGCCACGAGTTCTCCGGGGTGAGACGCGTCCTTGCTCTGAGCGATATCCACGGGGAGTACGCGGAGCTGGTGGCCTTCCTCCGGGCCGCGGGTGTCGTCGACCAGAACGCGAGGTGGCGGTGGGGTGATGGCCATCTGGTCATCGCCGGAGACGTCTTCGATCGCGGGGGCCAGGTCACGGAGTGTCTGTGGCTGATTCATCGCCTCGAGCGCGAGGCCCGGGAGGCGGGCGGGCGCGTCCACTACCTTCTCGGGAACCACGAGCTGATGGTCCTTCGCCGGGACGACCGTTACGTGAACGAGAGGTATTTGAGGGGTATCGTGCAGGAGACCACGATCTGGTACGACGATCTCTTCGGGCCGGACATGGAGCTCGGCCGATGGCTACGAACGAAGCACGCAGCCATCAAGATCAACGACATCGTCTTCGTTCACGGCGGTCTGGGTCCGGCCATCGTCGAGCGTGAGCTGGATCTCGAGGAACTCAACGAGGCCGTGCGAGCCAGCATCGATCTCCGCTCGTACGAGGTGCTCTTCAGTGACGAGCCGAGCATCGTCCTCGGGAGTGAGGGCCCATTCTGGTATCGTGGCTACCACCTCGCCATGCCGGGCATCTACGAGCGAATCACTCCGCAGGAGCTCGAAACAGCACTGGACTTCTACGACGCCGAGACCGTGGTGGTCGGCCATACGGACATCGGGCGGATCCAGCGCCTGTACGACGGCCGTGTGTACGGGATCGACGTTTCCGTGGACGATCTGGGGGGATTCGAGGGACTGTTCTGGGCGAACGGTGTGTTCTCCCGGGTCACGCCAGACGGATCGGTGGAGGGGTTCTAAGAAGCCCGAGCCCAACCAATAGCGGGGAAGGGAAGCACCCATGAGCCGAAAGTACGACACCGCCCTCCGGCCTCACCTCCAGAAGAGGCTGGAAGAGATCCGGGAGGCTGACATCCTCATCGGAATCCCGTGCTACAACAACGAGGACACCATCGAGCATGTTCTACAGACGGTATCCCACGGTCTCTTCGAGCACTACCGGAACAGCAGGGCCGCGGTCCTGATCGCCGACGGAGGCTCCACGGACGACACCCGGGACCGGGTGAAAGAGTTCGAGATCCGGCCCTGGCAGGAGAAGGCCGTTACCATCTACAGGGGGATTGGCGGGAAGGGAACCGCGCTCCGGGCCATCTTCGAAGCCGCCCACCGACTCAAGGTCCAGGCGGCCGCCTGCGTCGACTCGGACCTGAGGAGCATCAGTCCCGATTGGGTGAAGTACCTTCTGGACCCCGTCCTGGAGAGGGATTTCGAGTTCGTGGCCCCCGTTTACTCCCGCTTCAAGTACGACGGGACCATCACCAACAACATCGTCTACAACCTGGTTCGCGCCCTCTACGGCAAGCGGATCCGCCAGCCCATCGGCGGGGACTTCGCCTTCTCCCATCGCCTCGCGACTCACTACCTCGAGCAGGACGTCTGGGAGTCGGACATCGCGCGGTTCGGCATCGACATCTGGATGACGCTCAACGCCGTAGTGGAAGAGGCCAGAATCTGCCAGTCCAACCTGGGGGTCAAGATCCACTCCGCCAAAGATCCCGCAGAAGCCCTGGGGCCGATGTTCCGCCAGGTATGCGGCACGTTCTTCCAGTTGATGGAGCGACACGAGGACTTCTGGAGGCCCATTCGGGGGAGCGAGCCGATTCCGACCTTCGGGATGGACGAGGAAATGGAACCGGATCCCATCGAGGTCAATCACCCGCGCATGGTGCGGGAATTCCGGGAGGGTTTTCGCCTCTTCGGCACTCTCTACGGCGAGATCTTCTCGGAGGAGGTCTACGGGGCGCTGGCTGACGCGGCCGAGCTGGAGCCGGAGGAGTTCGGGTTTCCGGTAGAAACCTGGGCGAAGCTCGTGTACGAGCTCGCGGGCAAGTACCATCACCTGACCGAGCACCGGGCGAAGCTCCTGACCCTCATGACTCCTCTCTACCTCGGCCGGGTGGCTTCGTTCGTCACCGCCACCCGGCACATGAAGACCGCGGAAGCGGAGCGGGCCGTAGACCGGCAGGCCGAGATCTTCGAGGAGCACAAGGACTACCTCATCAAGTCCTGCTGGGACGGTCCCCAAGCGAAGGATCTCCACGCCGTTCTGGCCAAGCAGGGCTGACCGGAGGAGGGGGGAATCTCGAAGAGCAGGCTGAGAGGACGCCGCTGCCAGCGTGACATCCTCGCCTTGCCAGCGTCTGCTTCGGCGGTGTGAACGGTCATACCTGAGACGGGCGGCGCTCTCGAGTTGCTCCACCTGAGCGAGCTCCCTCCCCCAGAGAAGACGATCGAGTAGCGGAGACCGCAGCGTACGAGTTCTCAGAGTGGAACCAACTCCAGAGCCCCCGAGAGTCTTCGAGACCGCTCGACTCCGGCTGCGCGAGCCCAAGTTGACGGATGCTGCGGACATCTTCCAACGATGGGCTCAGGACGCCGAGGTCACTCGATACCTGACCTGGCAGCCCCACGAGTCAGTCCAGGACACCGTCGCCTTTCTCGAGGGTGCCGTTGAGGGCTGGAAGTCCGGCCGGGAGCATGTGTGGGTGATCGAGGAGATCGGGACCGGGCAGCTGTGTGGCGCTTTGGCCGCGAGACACCGAGGTCACCGGGTGAACCTGGGCTATGGGTTGGCCCGGGACCTCTGGGGCCGAGGTCTGATGGTGGAAGCGCTGACGCCCGTCATCGACTGGTTCCTGCAGCAGCCCGGGGTCTTTCGCGTGTGGGCGACCTGCGACGTGGAGAACTCCCGGTCTGCCAGGGTGCTGGAGAAGCTCGGCTTCGAGCTCGAGGGGGTGCTCCGGAGTTGGGACCGGCATCCAAACATTTCCGACCGTCCACGAGACGCGCTGTGCTATAGTAGAGTGAAGGTTTGAGGTCTGCGCATGCGTCGAGTACTGTGGGCCTGGTTCGTGGTACTGGCCGTCATGTACCTCGTCCCGTTCCTCGTCTACGGGCCCGCGTCGGCCCTGGGGTGGGTCGAGATCCCTGTGCCGGAAGCCCCCGGCCGCTTCGTGGTGTCGGTCCTGGCGACGAAGGTCAGTCTTGCGACGGGCTTCGTGGGAGTGTTCTTCGTCGGCCGCAGCGTGTTCGGCGCCCGCTGGCTGACGTACGCCGCGGTCTGGTGGCTGATGTTCGGGCTGGGAGAGGTGGGCAGCGCCCTCGCCGGTCAGTACGGCTGGGGCGAGGCCATGGCGGGGATCCTCGCCGAGGCCATCTACGTTCCGGCGTCGGCATATCTCGCGAAGCGAATCCTTGGCTCCCCGGGCGGGTCAACCCCTTGAGGTCGGTCCCCCGATCGGACCCCAGCGGTGGAGAGGACAAGGGGTGAAATCATCAGGATGTTACAGGGGAAAGGAGGCTTTCCCATGGACACTCTCGAGGTCGAGATCCGTGTGCTACCCCCGATGCGAGTGGCTTCCGCTCAGGTGACCTCCGCCACTCCCGAGCGAGACGCCTGGGCTCGCCTCGAACCGTGGGCTCGAGCTGCGGGTCTGCTCCACGATCCAGCCTCTCGTCCCGTCTTCGGCTTCAACAACCCTCCGCCCGAGCCAGGTCAACCCCTCTACGGCTACGAGTTCTGGATCCGGGTGGAGGGCAGCCCGACACTTCCCGAAGGCCTCGAGTTGAAGGAGTTCCCCGGTGGGCGCTTCGCGGTGACCCCATGCCGCCTTCACGGGGACTCTCGAGGCTCGGTACCGGAGGTGTGGAGGCAGCTGCTGGATTGGGTTCACCACAGCCCATACGCGTGGCGGCATACCCACGAGCTGGAGCGCCTCTGTAATCCCGGGGCGGATGAGGAGGAGATCCTTCTGGAGCTGTTGCTTCCCATTGAGGAATGAGCCCGGTCTCCAGTGCGAGCGCTGGAGCTCGCCGGCAACGCAAGTGACCCGTGCCTCGCCGGCCAGATCGTGTCCGCTCAGACTCGCGACGCGACGCTGGTAAGCGGCACCAAAGATTGGAGAAAAGGGTGAAACGAGGGATGCCCCAACTCCGCAGCGAGCTTCTTTACGCAGGATGCTGTGAACATGCCGTATTACGGCTCCACTCAATCGGGCATGGCCGAAGTTGAAGCTCTGTTCACGAATGCCGCGGCCGAGGGGTCGTTCGATGTCCTGGAGCAGACCACGGACGAGCTGTTCATCCACGGCGACGTGGCCTACGAGTTTGGACGGCTGGAGCAAACACACACTCGGGACGGTGGGAAGGGTTCGTCGATCGATACGAGTACACCGAGGCAGAGATCGGTCTGCGGGAGATCATGGGCTGGGGTGATTTCGCCTACGGGTGGGTCGAATCGGAAATGAGGTATCTCCTGGACGGGAACCCGAGGATCCAGGACGCTACGTGGATGGTCCTCTTTCACCGGGGTGCCGAGGGCGACTGGGGGATCCACCGGTCTTCGTGGATGGCCTCGGCCAGGGCGACTCCACCCCGGAGCCACGATCCGCCACGATGATTCGGCCATCACTGAGCCGGACCGCTCCGACGAGATCGGAGAATATGTACTCATCCGCCCCCTCGAAGACGCCAATCTGGAGGAGTGGCTCCTCCGTCACCCGCCAGCCCTCTCCAGACTCCCAGAGGGGAGACTTGGCGATGGCCAGTGTGACCCCGGCCGAGTCATGAAAGATGGTTCCGGCACCTCCGTCGGCTTGAATGCAGGAGGCCAGGGCCGTGGCAAGGACGAGGGAGTTGCTTGGCCGGAACGGAGTAATCTAGTGTCCTCGGTGTTCACCGGGGGACAGAGGAACACGTGCGCCAAGATGTCAGATTACCGCCGTGATCCACCCTGTGCACGGGCCAGGCGCATGGTTCCGTGCGCTTCTGGGCAAATCCCGCCAGCGCGGGGATGCGGGTCCAGCGTGCGAGGATCCCGGTCGGGAATCGAACGACGAGAGAGGCCGGTGGCGAGGGACCCTTTCAAGCTCCGAAAATGGCCCGCATCAGATTCTCGAGCAGGGTTTGGGAACGTTCGTCGCCCACTGGGGATAATTGCTTCGAGCTTAAAGATTTTTCCTTCATTATTGGGAGTGCGCATCAATGTCAGACAAGAAGATCATCGCTGTGGTCGGCGCCACCGGTGCCCAGGGCGGGGGCCTGGCGAGGGCCATCCTGGAGGACCGGGATGGTCCGTTCGCGGCCCGGACCATCACCCGCAACGCCTCCTCCGAGAAGGCCCAGGCACTGGCGGATATGGGTGCTGAGCTGGTAGAGGCCGACGTGAACGACCGGGCGAGCCTGGAGCGTGCCTTCGATGGCGCCTACGGAGCGTTCTGTGTGACCTTCTTCTGGGAGCACTTCTCTCCCGAGCAGGAGTTGGCCCATGCCCGGGCCATGGCGGAGGCGGCCCAGAGCGCCGGCGTCGAGCATGTCATCTGGTCCACCTTTGAGGACACTCGGAAGTGGGTATCCCTGGATGACGATCGCATGCCCACCCTCCAGGAGAAGTACAAGGTTCCTCACTTTGACGCGAAAGCGGAGGCGGACGCCATCTTCCGGGACCTGGGCGTCCCGACCACCTGCCTCCGCACCTCATTCTACTGGGACAACCTCATCCATTTCGGCATGGGTCCCCAGCGGCAGGAGGATGGCTCGCTGACCTTCAACCTTCCCATGGGGGAGAAAAAGCTTCCCGGGATCGCCGCAGAAGACATCGGCCGGTGTGCCTACGGCATCTTCAAGGAAGGACCCCGCTTCATCGGGCAGACTGTCGGGATCGCTGGAGAGCATCTGACGGGTTACCAGATGGCTGATGCCCTGTCGGCGGCTCTGGACGAGCCGGTTCGCTATAATGCCGTGCCGTTCGACGTCTACCGCTCTCTGGGCTTCCCCGGCGCCGATGATATGGGGAACATGTTCCAGTTCAAGCACGACTTCGAGGCGGACTACACCGGCGCCCGGAACATCGAGGCCTCCCGGAGCCTGAACCCGCGGCTGCAGACCTTCGAGTCCTGGCTGGCCGCCAACAAGGCCCGCATTCCGGTCGGTTGAGGCCGAGGCAGTTGGGCAGGCTTCTGCCGCAACCGCCGGGAAAAGCAGACGGTCCGGGACCGCGCAAGGTCCCGGGCCTTTCTGCACTCTCCCAACATGCTATGGGTGATCAGCGTGCAGGGCCCTCGCCACCGTCCGGGTATCCGGTGCAGAAGGTCCCCTGAACTGCATCAC
>JBDHKE010000350.1:0-2046 GCA_039586555.1 Gemmatimonadota bacterium
CGATCCGGTGCAGGGACCGCTGATCAGGCGGGAGGTCCAGCTCGCGATGAAGCTGGACCACTCCAACATCGTCCGCGGCCTCACGATCGGCTCCCACGACGAGCGGCTCTTTCTGGCGATGGAGCACGTCGACGCCGTCACCTGTGCCGAGCTCTTGGAGCGCCTCGACCGTTTGGGAGCGAGGTTGCCGCCCGAGCTCGCCATCGGGATCGCCCTCGATCTCCTCGCCGGGCTCGGTCACGCACACGAGCTGAGGCTCGTCCACGGAGCGATCGCTCCCGACGCGCTGCTCCTCACACGTGGGGGCGAGACCAAGCTCACCGGCTTCCGTGGCGTGATCTCCACGCCGGAGGAGCTGAGCTGGGCAGCCCAGCGCGATGAAGATCGGAGCCTCTACCACCCGCCCGAACGGGCTCGAGGCGCTGCCGCGGATCTCCGCGGGGACATCTTCGGCGCGGCGGTGCTCCTCTACCGACTCTTGACACAGGGCCAAGAGGAAGAGCTCCGGCGAAAGATCCTGAGCCGCGAGGTCGTCCTCCCCAGCCAGGCCGCCGGCGGGGTCTCGCCGAGCTTGGATCCGGTGGTGCTCCAGGGGATGGCCGTCGATCCCTCGGCTCGCTTTCCCTCCACCTCCGCCTTCAGCCTCGCCCTCCAGCAGGCGTCTGACACCCTCCCTGTTTCCGCGCTCCGGACCGAGCTGGCACGGTTGATCCAGAACAAAGACCGCGTGGAACGGGTGCCGGAGCAGGGTGCGGAGCTACCGCAGACGGCGGCACCCGCGGCAACAAAGACGATCATCTATGGCCAGACAGCTGAATCCGCGGCAAGCGACCCTCCACCTCCCGAGAAGAGCCAACCGCCTCTGGAGGCGGTGCCCACCACTCCCACGAACGTGATCTCCGAGACCGCGATCCACCGCATGGCCGGGGAGCAGGGCCCGGATCAAATGGAGCGGCCTCTGCAGGAGGTGCCCACGATCCCGACTCATGTGATCTCCGAGACCGCGGTCCACCGTTTGGCCGAGGGCGAGCCAGGAGATGCGGATGCAGCCCCTACCCCTGCTGGACCTTTACAAGCGGCACCCACCTCACCCACCGGCGTGATCACCGAGACCGCGATCCACCGCATGGCCGGAGAGGAGCCCGCCGGTCCAACGCCCGGTCATGGTCAGGAGGCGCTCCCCGTGCTGACGGAGGCCCTAGCCGGGACCGGCGCGATCTCCGAGACCAAGCTCAAGCGCCTTTCCATGACCACGGCAGGGGAGCTCTCCGACTCGGCCCCCCGACCTGCGACCTCGGTCCAGATGGAGGACTTTGATCCCCACCTGCACACCGCCGCCACCGAGCCCAAGCGACGGCAGCCCTCAGTCACACCGACACCGACACCGACCGCGACGGGTCTGGGAGCAGAGCTCCTCCCGGTCTCCCCTGCACGTTGGTGGCTGTTGGTCCTGGTTCTTGGTGCGCTGATCGGCCTCGGTGGTGGGCTGGCCGCGGCCCGCATCTCCTCGAGCAAGAAATCGACCGAGGAGCTTCTCCAGCTCGCGCCGGGCAAGACCGTGCGGTCAGGTGAGTGGGCGATCACGCTGCTGGAGGCAACCACTTGCCAGGAGCACCTGGTGCTGAAGCTCGATGTGAGGCCAGAGTCGAGCAGCGGCTCGTCGTTCTTTTTGTCTCAGGCCCCACCTGCTTTCTGGGTCCATGCACGGGAGGGCGGACCGATCCGTTTGGTCTTCGGCCCGCGGGAGCATCATTCGGATCGCGACAACGAAATCCTGACCTTTGCCCCTCCCGGGGCTCCGACCACGAAGCTGGAAGTCGCGGTCCCCAGGTAGCAGTACCTGAGGACAGTAGCCACCCAGTGGCGAGTGGGCCTTCCAAACCATTGATCCCGTGCGACCGGCCCCTGATAGCTATCCAGTTGTTATTACAAGCTTAGCCCCTCGATGGTGACAGCGCCCCTGCTGGTACGTATTTCGCAAACGCAAAGGTCGAAGTGCACACAGGGAAAAAGCCGATGTTTTCGACTCGATGCGTTATCACCCTC